>JBEVDC010000205.1:0-5283 GCA_040514195.1 Candidatus Limnocylindrales bacterium
AGCGCGTGTCGGAAGCGGAAGGCGTCGACGAAGAAGCCGGTGGCGCGGTCCGGGCGGATCAGCTCGCGGCGGACGAGATCCGCCAGCCGTGGGGCGAGCTCCCCCCGCGCTTCGTCGTCGAGCAGCTCGGTCACAGCCGCGCGCCAGAAGACCCGCCCGATGACGGACGCACGCTCCATCACCATGCGGTCGCCCTTGGCCAAGCGATCCAGTCGGGCGGCGATCAGGGCGGCGATCGTCGGCGGCACGGCGACACCGGTCAGATCGCCCTCCACGACCCAGCGGCCACCGTCCTGGCGCAGGACGCCGTCGTCCACGAGCATCGCCACCAGCTCCTCGACGAAGAGCGGGTTGCCCTCGGCAGCGTCGCTGATCCGCCGCCGCAGGCGAACGTCGAGGCCGGTCTCGCCGACGAGCTGCGCCACGAGCTCCTCGGCCTCGATCTCGCTGAGCGGCTCCAGCAGGATGGTCGTGGCGTTGAGCTTGCCGCCGCCCCAGGCCGGGCGCGTGTCGAGGAACTCCGGCCGGCCCATGGTGACGAGCAGGATGGGCGCCTCGCGGATCCAATCGGTGGCGTGTTCGATGAGATCGAGGAGCGTCGGGGCGGCCCAGTGGAGGTCGTCGATGACGACGACCAGGGTTCGCTCGCGGGCGAGCGTCTCGAGCAGGCGCCGCACGGCCCAGAAGGTCTCCTCGACCGGTGCGTCGGCCTCGACCAGGCCGATGACCTGGCCGATCCGCTCGGCGACCTGGTCGGCGTCAGGGTCGTCGCCCAGCAGCGCTCGGAGTCGGGCTCGCGCGCCCTCCGTATCGTCGTCCGCTTCGATGCCCGCAGCCGCCCGGACGATCTCACCGATGGGCCAGAAGGTGATGTTCTGCCCATACGGCAGGCACCGACCGCGCAGGATGAGCGCATCGCCGGCCTCCTGGTCCAGGAAGGCCGCCACGAGCCGGCTCTTGCCGACGCCCGCCGTGCCGAGGATCGTGAAGAGCTGGCAGGCGCGATCCGACTGTACGCGCTCGAACGCCTGGGCCAGGAGTCGCAACTCGCGGACCCGACCGACGAGGGGTGCATCGAGGCGCCGCAGGTGGGCAGGAGCGTCGCGGTCGACCCGCTGGAGCCGGAAGGCCCGCACCGGGGCGGCTTTGCCTTTGAGCTCCAGTTCGACCGGATCGTCGACCCTCACCGCATCGCGGACCAGGCGGTATGTGCCCTCGCCGAGCATGATCTCGCCTGGCTGCGCGGACTGCTCAAGGCGGGCGGCGACATTGACCGCGTCGCCGGTTACGAACGACTCGCCGGCCGACGGATCGCCGGCCACCACCTCGCCGGTATTGATGCCGGTCCGCAGGCCGACGCGAACGCCGTGATCGCGGAGCATGTCAGTGTTGATGGCTTCGAGCGCCTCGTTCAGCTCGCTCGCCGCGCGAACGGCGCGCAGGGCGTCGTCCTCGTGGATGACGGGCACGCCGAAGACGGCCATGATCGCGTCGCCGATGAACTTTTCGACCGTGCCCCCGTGGCGCTCCACGATCTCCCGGGCCGCCGCGAAGGTGCGGCCGAGCATCCGGCGCATCGACTCCGGGTCGAGCCGCTCGCCCATGGCCGTCGAGCCGGTCACGTCGCTGAAGAGGATGGTCACCGTCTTGCGCGTCTCGCGCGTGGTCTGTGGTGCGCTGGCGGGCAGCGGCGAGCCACAGCTGCCGCAGAAGCGGAAGCCGTCCGGGTTCGTCCCACCGCACGAACCGCACGTGGCCATGCCGGGCAGTGTACGCAGCAGCGCCGGGGCTGCTGTCCGTTTGATGACATCGCCGTCGTTCGGAGCCTCGCGCCGTCGTACGGACCTTCGGCGGCCGCAGTGCGGACCTTCGGCTGAGGTGGACAGCGGCGGGAACGTGGTCTAGACTCGGCGGACGCTCAACCGGGAGACAGATCGTGGGTTCGCAGAACACGGGCAAGGAGCTGGTCGCCGTCGTCGTGACGACGGATGGCCGCCGCGTGCCGGTTCGATTCCAGGAGACGATCCCCGCTGACGACCTCGCGCTTCGCGACCTGCTTCGGCTCGTCGGCCTCGGCCTTCTTGGCCTGATCGGCCTCATTACCGGCTCCCGGCGGGAGCCCGGAGGGAGACGAGGAGAACGCCGCTAGCGACGGCACCACGTCAAGACCCACGGGACCCTCGCCGGGAGGCGGGGGTCTTTTGTTGCCCATAGTCCAGGAGCGATGACCGAGCGATGACGATCACCAAAGGCCCGACCGGCCGACACGTGCCGGCCGCCGGCACGAAGGCCGCCAAAGACGTCGAACGCGCTCGGACGCAGATGCTCCACGAGGCCAAGCCACGCGGCCGGACTCGGATCGGTGCCGACGTCGTCCTCGAGGCGCTCCTTCGCCAGGGCGCGGATGTGCTCTTCGGCTATCCGGGTGGGGTGATCCTGCCGCTGTACGACGTCCTCGGCGACTATCCGGACCTGAGGCACGTGCTCGTGCGTCACGAGCAAGGGGCGGCCCACGCCGCCGACGGTTACGCCCGCGCGACGGGCAGGGTGGGGGTGTGCATGGGCACGTCCGGGCCGGGTGCCACCAACCTCGTGACCGGACTGGCGACTGCGCAGCTCGACTCCATCCCGGTCGTGGCCATCACGGGCAATGTGCCATCGGCGCTCATCGGCAAGGACGCCTTCCAGGAGATCGACATCACCGGCATCACGCTGCCCATGACCAAGCACAACTACCTGGTCCGTGACGCCGACGAGCTGCCGCGCGTGATGGCGGAGGCCTTCCATATCGCGCGCACCGGCCGGCCCGGCCCAGTCCATGTGGACATCACGAAGGACGCGCTGCAGCAGGAGACGACCGCGCCGCATCCCAGCGAGGAGGAGGTCGCCGCCGGCTTGCCGGGCTTCAAGCCCAATTTCGACGGCCACCCCAAGCAACTCAGGACGGCCGCCCGCGAGATCGACCACGCCGAGCGGCCGGTCATCCTGGCCGGCCACGGCGTCCTCGTGGCCGAGGCGTGGGACGACCTTCGCGCCTTCGCCGAGAAGACGCAGGTCCCCGTCGCCCACACGCTCCTCGGCATCGGCGGCATCGATGAGACGCATCCCCTGAGCTATGGCTACATGGGCATGCATGGCTGGAAGCACGTCAACAAGGCCATCCAGTCGGCCGACCTGCTCATCGCCCTGGGCATGCGCTTCGACGACCGCGTGACCGGCAAGGTCAGCACCTATGCCCCTGGTGCCCGGATCATCCACGTCGATATCGACCCCAGCGAGATCGGCAAGAACGTGGCCGTCGATGTGCCCATCGTCGGAGACGTCGGCCGGGTCCTGCGCGCCCTGACCCCACTCGTCAAGGCGCGGCAGCGGGAGGAGCGCGAGGCGTACTTCGCGGAGCTCGCCGAGTGGCGCCGGGAGTCGGAGCGCGCCTCCTGGCACGGCTCAGGCGCCTGGCGTGACGGCCTGCTGAGCGCCGACTTCGTCATCCAGCGCATCGGCGAGCTGACCGACCACGACGCGACCCTCATCGCGGACGTCGGGCAGAACCAGATGTGGCTGGCGCGCTATGCCGGCTTTCGACGCCCGAACTCGCATCTCAGCTCGGGCGGCCTGGGTACGATGGGCTACTCGATGCCGGCAGGCATGGGCGCGGCGCTCGGTCGGCCCGACAAGGAAACCTGGGCCATCGCCGGCGACGGCGGCTTCCAGATGACGCTCCAGGAGCTGGCCACCCTCGTCCAGGACCGCATCCCGGTCAAGGTCGCCCTCTTCGACAACAAGAAGCTGGGCATGATCCGCCAGTGGCAGGAGATCATCTACGCTGGCAACTACCACTCGGCCAGCCTCTTCGGGCCCGACTACCTGAAGCTCTGTGAGGCCTACGGCATCCCGGCCTTCAGGGCTACCACACCCGACCAGGTCGACGACGCCATCCGCGCCGCGCAGGCCGTGGACGGCCCGGCGCTCGTGTGGTTCGAGATCGCCGAGGAACAGAACGTCTTCCCCATGATGCCCGCAGGCAAGGGCCTTTCCGACCTCATCGAGAAGTGGGGCGGGGCGGACGAATGAGCGCGACCGACGGCGCACATCCCGCGGCGCCGACGACCGGCGCAGCCGCGGCGCCGACGCCCGGAGCGGCCCTCGCGCCAACGGCTCGCTACGTCCCTGGCTCTGGCGAGACCCGCCGGCACGTGCTGATCGCCATCGTCAATAACCGGCCAGGCGTCCTGAACCGGGTCGCGAGCCTGATGCGGGCGCGCAACTTCAATATCGAGTCGCTGGCTGTCGGGCACACCGAGAACCCGGACGTCAGCCGCATGACCATCACGCTCCGCGGCGACGACTACGGGGTCGAGCAGGTGGGCAAGCAGCTGTACCGCCTGATCGACGTCCTCAAGGTCCAGGACGTGACCGCCGAGCGGCGCATCGAGCACGAGCTGGCGCTCATCAAGGTTCGAGCCACGAACGCCAATCGGGCCGAGATCGTGACGATCGTCGAGCTCTACAAGGGTCGCGTCGTCGATCTGGCCGCCGACTCGGTCATGGTGGAGGCCACGGGCACCGAGGACGACATCGACCGCCTGGTCGAGCTCGTCACCCCCTTCGGCATCAGAGAGCTGGTCCGGACCGGCAGCATCGTCATGCTGCGGGGGGCCCAAACCGTCGAGTTCGAGGAGAAGGTCTGATGGGCGCACGCATGTACTACGACGCCGACGCGGATGCCTCGGCGCTGGCCGGCCGGACGGTCGCCATCATCGGCTACGGCAGCCAGGGTCACGCTCACGCGCTGAACCTGCGCGACTCCGGTGTCGACGTGGTCATCGGGCTCAAGGAGACCTCCAAGAGCCGAGCGCTCGCCTCCGAAGCCAGCCTTCGCGTCGCCACCGTCGCCGAGGCGGTCGCCACGGCCGACGCTGTGATGATCCTCGTGCCCGACACCGAGCAGAAAGCGGTCTACGACGCCGAGATCGCGCCCAACCTGCGCCCGGGCACGCTGCTCATGTTCGCTCACGGCTTCAACATCCACTTCAAGCGCATCGACCCGCCGGCGGGCATCGACGTCGGCATGGTCGCCCCCAAGGGCCCTGGTCACCTGGTCCGCTCGGTCTATGTCGAGGGCGGCGGCGTGCCCGCCCTCTTTGCCGTGCATCGTGACCATAGCGGCACCGCGCGTGCGCGGACGCTCGCCTATGCCCGAGCCCTGGGCTGCACGCGGGCGGGCGTCCTCGAAACGACCTTTGCCGAGGAGACCGAAACGGACCTCTTCGGCGAGCAGTCCGT
>JBEVDC010000244.1:0-6490 GCA_040514195.1 Candidatus Limnocylindrales bacterium
GCGCTGGGACGGCGTGCGATGCCGTGCTACACTCTGCCGCCGCGGGCCGTACCGCCTGCACAGCCTGCCGCATTCGTCTAGAGGCCCAGGACACCGCCCTCTCAAGGCGGAGATCATCGGTTCGAATCCGATATGCGGTACCAAGCTCACACTTCCCCTGTCGTGCGGCGCCTACCATGGGCACGTGCAGCTCCTTGAACGAGGCCCGTTCTTCGCGAGGCTCGAAGCCCACCTTTCACGAGCTGCGCAACGCGGCGAGGTCGTGCTCCTCGCGGGCGAGGCCGGCATCGGGAAGACATCGCTCGTCGAGCAGTTCGCGGCCCAGCATCGACGCGACACGCGCCAGCTGTGGGGCGCCTGCGACGCGCAGTTCACGCCGCGTGCACTCGGGCCGCTGCTCGAAATCGCTTCCCAGACCGGCGGGATCACGGCGAAGTTTGCACGGTTGCTCTCATCATCGGTCCTCCCATACGCGATTCGCCTGCCGGATGGGTGGGCCGCCGCGGCCGAGGCGGACTCCTACGAGCGTGCCGATGGCCGGATCACCCTCACGGTCGGTACAGGGGAACCTGAACCCGGTGAGACGGTCGACGATCGAGTGCGGGCCAATCGCGAGGGCGAGTTCGCGGATTGCGTCACCGACCCGAGCACGGACCGTCCGATCACGATCGGTGGCGAGGACGGCATTCTCTGGACCTTTGCCTGCGGCGGCGAGGTCGGGCTTGCCGCCAACACGATCCACAAAGGGCTCGGCTACCGCCTCACGCTCCGTGCTCGCGAGGTCTCCGCCGATGCGCTCGAGGCGTTGATGGCCGACTTGCTCGCCGGCTTCACCTTCTCCGACTGATCGCTCGCCGATCGCTCGGCGACGCAAAGACGTCAGCCTCTGTCTCCTGGCGGCGGGGAAGGGAGAACCTCCCAGCATCCGAGTTGCGGTACCAGCCGAAGTCGTCCGACGTCCCCGGTCTGCCCGGGGACGTCTTCATGTCTAGACTGCGGCCATGGGTGAGGCCTCCACGTCACCTCGGCGATTGGTCATCCTGGCCGAGGGCGAGTTCGGCGAGATCGGCTCCAAGACCGCCATGGGCGTCATCCGCTACGGCCGCGACAGCATCGTGGCGGTCATCGACTCGACCAGGGCGGGCGGCAACGTACACGATGTCATGGGCGAGGCATATGACATCCCGATCGTGGCCACCCTGGTCGAAGCGATGCCGGGCCGACCCACCGCGCTGCTCCTCGGCACAGCACCGCCAGGAGGCAAGCTGCCCCGCAGCTGGCGCGCCATCGTTCTCGAGGCCATCCGGGCCGGCCTAGACATCAGCTCCGGGTTGCACACGCTACTCGGGGATGACCCGGAGCTGTCCGCGGCTGCGACGGCGGCTGGCGTCAGGATCGTCGATCATCGGCGGCCGCCGACGCGCGAGGAGGTCAGTACGGGCCGGGCACATCTGCCCGGCAAGCGGGTCATCCTGACGGTCGGCACCGACTGCGCCCTGGGCAAGATGAGCGTCGCGTTGGAGCTGCGGAAGGCAGCCGTCACGGCGGGCCTCTCCGCCGTCTTCGTGCCGACCGGTCAGACGGGCATGATGATCGACGGCTGGGGCGTGGCCGTCGACCGCGTCATCAGCGACTTCCTGAACGGCACCTGCGAGTGGCTCATCGAGCAAGCGGAATCGATGGGCGACTGGATCTTCGTCGAGGGCCAGGGCGCCATCGACCACCCTGCCTACAGCGCTGTAACGCTCGGCCTTATCCACGGCTGCGCGCCCCACGCCATGGTCATGGTCCACCAGCCCGGGAGAACCCACCACCACGGCTGGGAGGGCACCCACTATCGACTGCGCCCGATGCGCGAGCTCATCCCCCTGCACGAGCAGATGGCGGGCCTCATGGGCCCCTCTGTGGTCGCTGCCGTTGCCCTCAACACGTCCCTCCTCGACGAGGCCGCCGCGCGGCGCGAGATCGCCCGCACGACTGACGAGCTCGGCCTGCCGTGCGACGACCCATACCGATTCGGTGGCGCGCGGCTGATGGACGCCCTCCGAGAACGGCTGACTTGAAGGTCTCGACCACGATCCTCGAGCTGCCCTTCCGTGACCCGTTCCGGATCGCTCGGAAGATACCGGACCACGGTGCCACGACGGTCATCGGCACGATCACCGCGGAAGACGGCGCGACGGGCATCGGGGAGGGCTACCCCGACACGTACTACGGGGAGACGCCAGCGACCGTCGAGGCGGTCGTGCCGGTCCTGGTCAGGGCGGTGGTCGATGAGGTGGGCGCCATGCCCGATGGACTGGATGCGGTCCGTGATTGGCTCGGCGGCGCGTCGCTCGCGATGGAGGAGCGGATCGCCCACAACGGGGCGTCCAAGTGCCTCGTCGACATCGCCCTCCACGATCTGGCCGGCAAGCGGCTCGGGCTGGCGCTGCCTGAGTTGCTGGGCACGCCACGGGAGCTGCCGCCGACCGACTTCACGATCGGCATCGACAAACCGGCGTTGGTGGCCGAGCGAGCCGCCCGGGCGGCCCGGTTCCCAGCCCTCAAGATCAAGCTCGGCGGGCCCGCCGATCTCGAGACGCTCGAGGCCGTGCGCGGCGTGTACGGCGGGCCGATCCGCGTCGATGCCAACGCCGGCTGGACGCCGGAGGTTGCTGAGGCGTTGCTGCCCGAGTGCGTGAGACTCGGTGTCGAGCTCATCGAGCAGCCGTTCAAGGCACGCCGCCTCGACGAGCTGGCCTGGCTCCAGCGACGCTCTCAGCTGCCGATCGTGGCCGACGAGAGCGTGGTCCTCGAGGCCGACCTCGATGACCTGGTCGGCGTCGTACAGGGCGTCAATGTCAAGCTCGCCAAGGTCGGGGGGGTCGGGCCTGCCCTGCGAATGATCCGCCGCGCGCAGGACCTCGGATTCCGGGTCCTCCTCGGTTGCATGGAGGAAACCGGGCTCGGCATCGCCGCCTCGGCTGCCGTGGCCGGGCTCGTGGACTGGGTCGACCTCGACGGCAACCTGCTGCTGGCCGCAGACCCCTTCGTCGGACTGGTGTTGGGCGACGACTGTCGATGGCAACTGCCGACCGTGCCCGGGGTCGGGGTCCGTCGCGTCGCCATCCCGGCAGCGTCCGCGAGCTGATCGCGGCGCACGGGGCCACCGACCGCATCGATCGGTGGTCCTGTGGACAACTTGGTGGACAAGATGGTGGACAGAGCCCCTCCCATCCGGCGGCCTGCCGGAGTACCATGCCCAAGGACTCATCTCGGGGGCCGGACGGAACCCCAGGAGCCGCGGTTCCGAAGCCGTCCGAGGGTGGCGACCGACCGCCGCGGGGGCACCGGCAGCGCTCGAATCCGCGCTTGCGCGTGCCCGTGAGGCGACGATGGAGGGATCTCTTTGTCGATGCAAGCGCGCCAGGGGATCGATCACGCCGCCCCCATCGTCGGAGCGCGTGACATCGAGGCGCCGGCTGTCGAGGAGTTCGTCCGCTTCTGCTACCACCGCCGCCGTGTCGGCTGGCCCGAGCTGTACGACGAGATGTGCGCCGTGGCAGCTCGGGGCGTCTTCCGGGGCTGGGGTTTTGCCGAACTGGCTGACCAGGGCATCTGCTTCACCCTGTCGGATCTGCCTGCGCTGGCCGCGGTCGCAGCTGAGGTCAGCCGTGAGGAACGCGAGCGTGCGCGACGCCGGACAGCGGCCACAGTCGTCGATGCCACACCGCCACACGACGCGGGGAAGCCGACCGTCGAAGGCCCCTCTGACGGGGCCGAGGAGTCGATCCCGATCGGCGCGGGTCTCCGTCCGAGCGGACTGACCGCGTAGGATCGCGCGGCCACGGCCGCGAAGGAGCTCAGGCCCGGATGCGACGGCGGGCCAGCTCACTCTCGATCTGGCGCTCCGCCTCGACGTAGCGGTCGATCTCGTCGCGGACCTGGTTCGCTTCCGGCACGTACAGGTGAACCTGCTGTTGGAGGATGTACGACAGCCGACGGCTGGTCATCCGCGCGTGATCGAGGTTCTTCATCAGGACCAGCGGGTCCATCGCGGCGAGGTCGTCGGGGTGATACATCTGGCGCATCGGCCCCGAGTATAGGGCGGCCCGACGCCGTCACGCCTCGCCCGCGACCCACGCCAGGCGCCCCTTCCGTCGCTGTCAGACGGCTCGCAGGCGCGCCTCTGACGGCCACGACCAGTCGATCGGCAACGATGCGCCGGCAAGCGCGCGACGACGGCCCTGCTCGGTCGGTGCCATGACCAGGAATCGGTCGGTCTTCGTCGTCCGGCCTGCTTCTGAGCCCCAGATCTTGGTCATCTTGCGCTGGGCCGCGACGTCGTCGAGCGCGATTCCGGCCAGCCGATAACCCTCTGGAGCCGCGGCGCGTTCCCAGACGGTCTCGGCCAGCCCGATGCCGCCATCCATGGCGCGGCCGCGGTCGAGCTCCACGTCGCCGATGACCAGCACGACGACCGCGTCGTCGGTCAGTGCACCTCCAAGGTCTGCCAGCGTCTGACGCATGAAGACGAGGTACGGGTCGAGCTGGTGCGCGTCGTCGAGGCTGCGGTCGACCGCGTCGGGGTCGATGCCCATGAACCACAGGCGAAGCCAGTTGTAGTAGCCGTACTTGACGACGCGCAGATAGGGCGGGCTGGTGACCACCAGCCGGGCCCGATCCGGCAGCGCCTTCTCGCGCAGGGCCACCCGCGCGCGTGTGCCCGCATCGCGCGCGTCGCCGAGCAGGGCGATGCCCTGTTGTACCGGCAACCCCTGGCGGAGGAGCCGTCGCAGCTTGGCGTCGAGACAGGCGAACGCGTCGCGTTCGGCGGCACGGAAACCGGTCCGCGCCACGAAGTCGCGGACGTAGCGTGGCGCCATGGCAAAGGTGTTGGGCATGATGTCGGAGAGGTATGTCGGGCTGCGTCCATGCAGGATGCCGATCAACGCGCCGGCCAGGAAACGATCGGTCCGATCGTCGAGTCGCAGGCTGCTGCGCAGGAAGAGGACCTGCGAGAGCGTCCGTGGGTGAAAGGCCAGGGCGACCTCGAGGGGCATGGGCGCCGACTCCACCCGTCCGCCGGCTCCGGGAACGCGAGCGCCGCCGGCGCCAGGTCGTTCGATGGCGGCGTCCGCCAGCGCGCGCCAGTCGGCCTCCGCCAGCGAGAATTCGACGCGCAGCAGGTTCAAGCGCGTGATGAGCGAGGCCCGGGACGGCGGTTCGAGCTTGGCTGCGGTCAGCAGGTGCGCCATCGGGTTGAGGTCGTTGCCGACGCCCACGCGACCCTCCGCGCAGGCCTGGAGCGGCGTAGTCCCCCGGCCGCTGAATGGGTCGAGGACGACGTCACCCGGCCGGCTGTAGCGCGCGATGAAGGCATGCGCGAGAGCAGCCGGGAACATCGCCAGGTAGCTGCACATGGGGTGAAAGGCATGGCCCCACAGGCGTTGCTGGACCTTCCACTCCGGCTCGATACCCAGGCGCGGGAGCTCGGTGCGAAGCCCGACCTCGAGCTGGCCGGGGGCGGTGCGCTGCGGTGCGGCCACGGGTGGGCGGGTGACCTCGTGCTAGCTGCGCGGCGACGAACGGACGCCGAAAGGGCGGCGAGGATAGCACGCCCGTTCGAGCGGTCGTCAAGAGCCCCGATGCTTCGGCGCGCCAGTCGTCAACGGCGAGCGACGGCGCGAGGTCAG
The DNA here is from genome assembly GCA_040514195.1 of Candidatus Limnocylindrales bacterium. GTDB lineage: Bacteria > Chloroflexota > Limnocylindria > Limnocylindrales > CSP1-4 > CSP1-4. The sequence continues at coordinate 5,679 of JBEVDC010000244.1, forward strand.
TCGGTCGAGCAGTCGTAAGGCCCGTCGGCTGGCGGATGCGGCGCGCTGCCCTCGATGGCCCAGGCGAAGACGAAGGCGATACCTTCGACATCGCAATGCGAGAGGACCGGATCGCCCAGGTCCGGCCACCCGTAGCCCATCAGGTCCGTGCTCTCGAGCAGGTTGGTGGCGTGGCCTAGGCCGATGGCGTGACCGAGCTCGTGGAGCGTGACCCAGCCCAGGTACTCTGGGGTCGTAAACGGCGCCTCCCTTGCCCGGCGGCAGATCGGATGTGACCAGGATGTTCGGGCAGCCGTGGTCGCCGCATATGACGTAGCCAGCGAAGGCGACGCCACCGGCCCTGGGCACGTAGTGGATCACGATGTCGGCCGCCCGCTGTTCGCTCGGCTGGCTGCCCGTCACGTCGGTGAGGGTGATTCCGCCGTCGAAGCACTCGCCGAGGACGGCGTTCCAGGTCTCGATGGCGGCGTGGACGGCGGCCAGCTGTGGCGCCCTGACCTTGGGATGGGCCCGGACAGCGACGGTCAGGTGCGTGTGATCCCACCAGTAGCCAGGGTAGTAGGTGCTGAGGATCTCGAGACCCTCCGCATTCGACGTCGGCAGGTGGCAGCTCGGTCCCGCCACGGCGGCGCCCGCGGAGCCGCTGCTCTTTAGGTGGCACGGAAGTTCCCGGAGGCAGGGCGTTGCGTCGTGGCACCGACTCTGCGACGCCGACGCGTCATCGATCCGACCGGCGGCTGCGATCGGCCCTGACGGTAGACTGGCCCCAACCGTCCCCGTAGCTCAGTGGACAGAGCAGCCGCCTTCTAAGC
>JBEVDC010000018.1:0-6810 GCA_040514195.1 Candidatus Limnocylindrales bacterium
ACCAACGACCCGGTCATCGACTTCATGCCCGACCAGCGGGACATGGAGGAGAAGGGCGGCACGATGCGCCTGGGGCTCTACCCGGCCAAGCTTGCGCCAGGTTCGAAGGCCGCCGCCGCATACGGCGAAGAGGTCATCTACGAGCGCCACCGCCATCGCTTCGAGGTCAACAACCGGTACCGCGATGCGCTGGAAGAGGCTGGCATGATCCTCTCCGGCCAGTCGCCCGACGGGCGCCTCGTTGAGATCGTCGAGCTCCGCGATCACCCGTGGTACGTGGCAAGCCAGTTCCACCCGGAGTTCCGTTCCCGCCCGGATCGTCCGCACCCGCTCTTCGACGGCTTCGTCGCGGCCTGCATCTCCACAGCGGCCGATGCCACGGCCGCATCCCCCGTCACGGCTCAACCGGCGACCGCGGTCAGCCAGGCCGCTTCGCCCGCGTCGGTTTCCTCAGCCGCGGCCCCAGGTGTCGTCGAGTCCGTCCCAAGCGCCTGACCTGACCGTTCGACCCGGGGTCGTCAGCCGTGCGATCAGCGGCTTCGGCACCTCCATCGGCGTCGGCGCCGCGCTCGGCGCGGCGGCCTGGGTCTCGGACCAGCTCGCCTGGCCCTACAGCCTGCTCATCCCCGCCAACGCCATCGGCGCCTGGCTCGCGATCGCATTCATCCTCGGCGCCTCCGCTCGGACCATCCCGACCGGCGTCCTGCGCGGGCTGATCGGTCTCCTCAGCGCGGTCGCCGCCTACTACCTCTTGATCGCCGTCCTCGGTCAGGGCTTCCGGGTCATCGGCGCCCCCCACGCCGCGACGGTCTGGGGGGCGGTCGCCCTGCTGGCCGGTCCGCTGCTCGGCGGCGCGGGCTCCGTCTGGCGATACGGGCATGGCTGGCCGCGGGCGATCGGCGTGGCCATCCTCGCCGCTGCCCTCATCGGGGAGGGCTTCGTCTTCGGTGCCGGACGCCTGTTCTCCCTCGACCAGCTGGCGAGGGATCCGGACGCGCTCCTCCTTGCCGCGGAGATCCTGATCGGCGTGGCCCTGCCGTGGCTCCTCCTCCGCCGTGGCGAACGGCTGCGCGGCTACGTCGCGACGGCGGTGCTGGCCGTGATCGCGGGCGCGGCCATCGGCCCGATCACGAGCCTGGTCCGCGCACTCGCCGACCGGTTCTGACTCCGACTCCGTTCTGACTCCGACTCGGTTCAGGCCCCGGCGGGCGTAGAATCCGCGGACGCGTCCGACCCGACGCCCCTCGCGCCCTGCCCGCCCCAAGGAGTCGTCACGTGAAGATCTTCCTGGACACCGCCGACATCGAGGAGATCCGCATCGCCGCTCGCTGGGGCGTGCTCGACGGTGTCACCACCAACCCGACCCTGTACGGCAAGGTGGGCGGCAGCTATGAGTCGATCCTCGAGGAGATCTGCCGCATCACGTCTGGCCCGGTCAGCGCAGAGGTCATCGCCGAGGACGTCGATGGCATGCTCTCCGAGGGCCGCCACTTCGCCAAGCTGGCACCCAACATCGTGGTCAAGGTGCCCATGAGCGAGACGGGCCTGGAGGCCATGTCGCGCTTCGCCGAGGAGGGCATCAAGACCAACTGCACGCTCATCTTCTCCGCCAATCAGGGCCTCCTGGCGGCCAAGGCCGGCGCCTCGCTCCTGTCGCCTTTCGTCGGTCGTCTCGACGACATCAATCAGGACGGCATGGAGGTCATCCGCGAGCTGGTCGGCATCGTCGAGATGCACGGCCTTGACTCCGAGGTCCTGGCCGCTTCCATCCGCCATCCGCGACACATGACCGAGGCTGCCCTGGCCGGCGCGCACGTGGCCACGCTGCCCTTCAAGGTGCTCCAGCAGATGGTCCACCACCCGCTCACCACGTCGGGCATCGTCCAGTTCCGGAAGGACTGGGAGAAGGCCCGAGCGGAGGCCGCCAGCCGCGCCTGAGGCCGAAGGGTCGGTCCATCAGGCGGCCGTGTACGCGAGCGCCAGGTTCGATTGCCGCCTCGCGGCGAGGCGCTGGATAGTGTCACCTACCAGCCAGCGTGGTGGAAGCCAACTTCGCGGCCGAGTCTGTCGTGTCTGGCGCGCCGCCGTTCAGGTCGGATGCCGATCCTGAGCGTGGCTGGCTCGCCGACCATCCCCTTGCTCGGCGACGAGCGACCAGAGACCTGCAATGGTTCTGCTTATCACCATCCCCAGTGGTAAACGGCACAAATCACGTCGACGAGGTCGAACTCGACGCCGGTATCATCGTCGATGGTCGATGACGAGTCCCGCAGGTGACCGCTCATCAGGGTGACGCACCGGAGGACCAGCCCGTGGCAGCGAGCGAAGAGATCCTCGGCCAGTTCCTCGGTGATGCGTCGTTCGGCATCGACTGGGACTCGGAGGCCGAGAAGGCGTTCTTCTGGGTTTACGACGACCTGCACATCCCCCATCCGGTCAGCCCGATGTTCTTCGACATCGGAGGCTGGTGGCTGAGCTGCGACCACATGTTCCGGCGCTTCGGCACGCCCTTCGCCGTCGATTGGCTGGCAAAGGCCGTCAACGGCTACGTCTACACGACCGCCATCCCGGCCGATCCTGAGCTGCGCATCGACGGGACCGAGTACAGCGCCCGGTACGGGGCGCGTGTCCCGCGGGACGCCGCCTTCGCCGACTCGATGGGCGCCTATCTCGATACCGTCCTGCCCGTCTACGGCCGGGACTTCGCCGATTGGTGGAAGGACCGCCTGCGGCCGGAGATGGAGCGCAACTTCGCATTCCTGGAGCGACGGCTCGACCTCGTCGAGCAGATGGATCTGGCCGACGTCGCCTGCCTGCTCGAGGATGCCATCGACGTCCACGATCGCCACTGGAAGATCCACTGGATGCTGAACTTCGCCCAGCTGTCGGCAACGCTGAAGCTGCGGGCGGTGATGGAGAAGACGCGCGGCAGTGTCGACGACAAGCTGCTCGGGCGCCTCCAGAACTCCGCCTCCGACCGGAACTGGGACTCGATCGAGGCGCTCTGGCGCATGAAGAACGAGGTCCGCGACGACGCCGAGCTTCGGGCCGCATTCGCGTCCGAGGACGCGGCCAGGATCCGAGGCGACCTTCGGGCCAGCGAGCGCGGCCGGCGCTTCATCGCCGAGCGTATCGAGCCGTACCAGCGCGAGTACGGCTGGCATGCCGTCTGGACCCACGAGTTCATCTTCCCCACGGTCCGCGAGCAGATGGAGCCGGTCCTCGAGCTGGTGCGCGGCTATCTCGCGACGGACTACGACTTCCCGAGCGCGATCGAGGCCATGCGCCTCGACATCGAGGCCGCCTCACGTGAGATCCTCGAAGGGCTGACCGGAGAGGCACTGGAGGAGATGCGGGCGGCGAACGCCGTCAACCTGCGCATGGCGCCGCTCACGCCCGACCACCACTTCTACATCGACCAGGGCGCGAACGCCCACATGCGCCTGGTGCTCCTGGCCGTGGGCCAGAAGCTCGTCGAGCTCGACCGCCTCGACCAGGCTGACGACGTGGTGTTCCTGCGCTACAACGAGCTGCGGGCCCTCATCGGCAGCGCGACGGCGATCGCGGCCCGGGAGATCGTGGCCTCACGCCGGCGCGAGCGCGAGGCGCAGATGCAGCTCACGCCGCGGGACTGGATCGGCACGTGCACGCCATCGCAGCTCGCCTTCCCCTACCTCGTCAACTGGGGCTACCCGGATCGCTTCTACCAGGCGCAGTCGGACGACCTGCGACTGATCACCGGCATCGGGGCGTCGCCCGGGATCCTCGAGGGGACCGCGCGGGTGGTGCGCACGGTCGAGCAGTTCGACGAGGTCCGTGACGGCGACATCCTTGTCTGCCAGATGACGAACCCGGCCTGGGTCGTCCTCTTCACGAAGATCGCCGCGCTCGTGACCGACACTGGCGGCCTGACGTCTCATCCGGCCGTGCTGTCGCGCGAATTCGGCATCCCCGCGGTCATCGGTACGTCCGTGGCCACGCAGCGGATCGTGACCGGCGACCGGCTCCGCATCGACGGCACAGCCGGCAAGGTGGAGATCCTCCGCGACCAGTCGGCTCGGTCGGCCGTCGAGCCGGTCGCTGCGGTCGGGTCCTGAGCGAGTCGGGCCGTGGCGGAGCGACGGAACGCATGAGCTCGACCATGCCGCGGCTCTCCGAGGAGCTCTCGGCCGGTCCCGCCAGGCTCCGGGTGGACGTCTATGGGTCGGAGCCCGTCGAGCACGTCCTTGACGACATGTCGTTCCTCGAGTATCGCCTCGCGGATGTCCGGATCGAGCCACACGTCACCGTGGCCGAGCCCGACATCGTCTGGCGCCAGGAGGCGGACAAGGCCATCGCCTACGACGGCCGACGAATGACGTTTGGCGGACCTTGGCCGGCTGGACCCATCCAGAAAGTCATCGTCACGCTGCTCGCGCTCCGCCTGGAGTCGCTCGGCCTCCATCCGTTCCATGCCTCGGCTGTCCGATATCACGACCGGACGATCCTCTTCCTTGGAGGGGAGTCCAACCACGGCAAGTCGATGGGCCAGATCGAAGCCTGCCGACGAGGAGCGATGCTCGTCTCGACGGAGACGACGGTCATCGACGAGACCGGAGTGGCGGTGGTCGGCTCGAAGGCGCCCTTCCTCAAGCGGCGCACCGAAGGCACCGAGCGCGCCGACAAGGCGGCGCCAGAGCGCGGCGTGGACAAATTCTTCGGGGCGATGCCGAGCTGGGCGATCCATGCGGAGCCAAGCAACGTGGACGTCGTCATCGTCCCGGCGATCGATGGCAACTTCGACGCATCGTGCGCGGAGATGATCCCCTTCGAGCGGCAGTTCCAGACGTTCCACTCGGTCCAGAACTACTTCCTGACCAATGAGCTTCTCGCACCCCGCTTTCCGATGCCGGTCGTGGACACCGATGCGCTCCGGGCGGCGCGGGCCGACTTCGTGGGCCGGTTCGCCGAGCGTCCCTATTTCTTCGTCCGGGCCGCCACCCCGCAGGTGCTCCTCGACCAGGTCGACGCGGTGCTGTAGGCGGAAGGCATGAGCATCCGAGCTTTCTACGACCGCTGGCCGCAGTACGACCGGCGCCTGACCGAGGTCATCGCCGCGATGACCGATGAGCAGCTCGCGATCCGGCCCGCACCCTCCCGCTGGCCGATCTGGGCGACGGTGGGCCACACGGCCGCCGCGCGCGTCTACTGGCTCTGCGGCATCCTCGACGAGCCCGGCGCCGAGGCCACGCCCTGGCCGGATCCCATGGCCGACGCCGGCTGGGAGGACGATCTCGAGCATCCCCGGAGCGCCCCCGAGCTCGTGGTGGCTCTCCGCACCACGTGGGCGATCATCGACCGCCTCCTCGATCGCTGGACGCCCGAGATGCTTGGTGAGGTGGTCGAGCGCTCCTACGGCGAGGAGCGCCAGCTCCACTCGCGCGCCTCGATCCTGCAGCGGCTCCTGACGCACGAGGCCTACCACTGCGGCGAGCTATCGCAGACGCTCGGCATCCATGGCCTGCCCCAGATCGACCTGTGGCGTCCCGACTGATGCCGGGCTACCGGACACCCGGGACGTTCGGCCAGATCGCGCTGGCTGCCTGACACAGGAGCAACGGATGCGCGCCTTCGCCTACGAGCGGCCGACCGACGTCGGCGCCGCGATCGCCCTGCTGGCGGCGCACGGTTCCGAGGCCCGCCTTCTCGCCGGTGGCACCGACCTCATCATCCGCCTGCGCGACGGCACGATCGCGCCGCGGGTGGTCGTCGACCTCAAGCGGATCGCAGAGCTCGACGGGGAGATTCGCGCGACCGAGGCAGGACTGACGATCGGGGCACGGACGACGATGACCGCCATCGCCGCGGACGAGCGCATCCGGCGCGACTACGTGGCCCTTGCCGAAGCGGCGGCCGTGGTCGGGTCGGTCCAGATCCGGAATCGGGCGACGCTCGCCGGGAACATCTGCAACGCCTCGCCGGCGGCAGATACCGCCCCGGCGCTGCTCGTCTACGGCGCGTCGGTCATGGTGGCCGGGCCGGCGGGGAAACGACGGATCCCGATCGACGAGGTCTTCGTGCGCTCTGGGATCACGACGCTGGATCGGGGCGAGTTGGTTACAGCCGTCGAGCTGCCTCGGGTGACGCTCCCGCGCGGATCCGTCCACGTCCGGCGGACGCGACGGCGTGGCCACGACCTCGCCTCGGTCACCCTGGCCTGCGCGGTCGACGCCGAAGGCGTGACCCGCTTGGCGTATGGGAGTCTCGGACCCCGGCCGATCCTCGTCGCCGACGAGTCGGGGCTCCTGGCCGACCCTTCGGCTGCCGCGGACGCGAAGCGCCGCCGCCTTGGCGAACTGTTCGTCGACGCCCGTCCGTCACCGGGATCGATGCGCGCCAGCCCGCGGTACCGCATGGCGATGCTGCAAGTCCTGGGTCTCCGTGCGGTCGAGACGGCCATCGAGCGGCTGGTCGTGGCGGAGTCGCGTCGATGACAGTGCGCCTCCCGATCTCGCTGACCGTCAACGGCCACGCCCGCTTCATCGAGGTCCCAACGCATCACACGTTGCTCGAGGTCCTGCGTGACGATCTCTGGCTGACCGGGACCAAGGAGTGCTGCCTGGTCGGCGAGTGTGGCGCCTGCACCGTCATGATCGACGGCGCAAGTGTGGACTCCTGCCTCATGCTCGCAGCCGAGGCAGACGGGACCGCGATCACGACCATCGAAGGGCTGGCCGACGTGGGCGTGCTGGATCCGCTCCAGGCGGCCTTCATCCAGACCGGCGCGGCGCAGTGTGGCTTCTGCATCCCTGGTCAGCTGATGGCCGCCCG
>JBEVDC010000066.1:0-3131 GCA_040514195.1 Candidatus Limnocylindrales bacterium
GCGGCTGCCGAGCTCGGGCTCGCCGGTGCCCGGCGCGGGCAGCGCCTCGGGGGGTGGCGGCGGGCCTCCAGCTGGATGCAACGTCGGTTCGGTCGGCTCCATGCCGAAACCGGGCGCCAGGGTCATCGAGATCCTCCATCCAGGCCTGCCGGGATGACCCAGGTCAGGCTTGGATCGAGTCTACGCCCATGTGCGCCTGGAGGACAGGGGGCACCCTGAGGCTCTGATCGGGCTGCTGATGGACCTCGAGGATGGCCGCGACCGTCCGAGCCAGCGCCAGCCCCGAGCCATTCAGGGTGTGCAGGATCTCCGGCTTGGCGCGAGGCTCAGGACGCCAGCGGATGTCCATGCGCCGGGCCTGGTAGTCCCGGAAGTTGGAAACGGAGCTGACCTCCAGCCATCGCTCGACGCCGGGCGCCCAGACTTCCAGGTCGTATTTCTTGGCCTGCACGAAGCCCATCTCGCCGGTCGCCATGAGCTTGACCCGGTATGGCAGCTCGAGTCGCTGGAGGATGACCTCCGCGCAACCTGTCAGCCACTCGAGGGCCGCATCCGAATCGGCCGGACGCTCGAAGGAGACCATCTCGACCTTGTCGAACTGGTGGACGCGCAGGATGCCGCGCGTGTCCTTGCCTGCGGCGCCGGCCTCGCGCCGGAAACAGGGCGAGTAGGCGACATATCGGATCGGCAGATCGGCCGACTCGATGATCTCGTCCCGATGGATGTTGGTGACGGGGACCTCTGCCGTCGGCACGAGGTAGAGATCGTCGCGGGTGACGACGTACATGAGGTCTTCCTTGTCCGGGATCTGTCCGGTGCCGCGGGCCGACGCAGCGTTGACCAGGGCGGGCGGCCAGATCTCGGTCATGCCGTGCTCGTGCGTGTGGACGCCGATCATGAAGTCGATCAACGCGCGCTGCAGGGCTGCGCCTGGGCCGCGGTAGATCGGGAAGCCGGAACCTGTGACCTTGGCACCGGCCTCCAGGGCGAGCATGCCCAGCGACTCGCCCACCTCCCAGTGGGCCGCGCGGTGCTCACCGTCGTCGAACTCATGGGCCGCCGGCTCTCCCCAGGTGCGGACGATGACACTGGCCTCTTCGCCGCCCACCGGCACGCCCGGATCGGCCGGGTTGGGGATCCGCAGCAGCAGCTCTTCGAGGCCTGCCTCGACCTCGGCGAGATCCGCGTCGAGCGCATCGATGCGGGTCCCGAGCTCGGTCGAGCGCTCGCGAATGGCACCGACCTCGGGGCCCGTGGGGTCGGAGCCGGCCTTGATGGCCTCGCCGACCGACCTCGAGATCGCGTTGCGCTCGGCCTTGAGGCCATCAGACTCGCCGAGCAGGGCGCGCCGACGGGCATCGAGCTCGACGGCCGCGTCGACGACCGTTGGATCTTCGCCCTTCTCGACGGCGCCCTCACGGAGGCGATCGGCATCGTCCCGGAGGCGTTGCAGCCCGACGCTCATACGGTCGCCTCGGCCGCTCGGGCCACGCCGGCAGCGCGCAGCCGTCCGTCGACGAAGCCCGGCTCGAGGCTGGCCAGCAGCCAGCCCGCGCGCGGGCCGTTGGGCCGGCCAAGGAAGGCCAGGTAGATGGCGCCGAACGCCTTCGCCGAGGAAAGCTCACGCGCCTGGGCGGTGCGGAAGATGAGGTCCTGCCAGGCGTCGCCGGCTGCCGGCCGCTCGTCGGCGGCGGCATCCGCGAGGGCGACCAGGTAAGCGCGCTGGGCGTCGTCCAGGACGGCGGCTTCATCTGGCAGACCTGCCTCGCGGACCTCGACGCGGTACCGGTCGGGCGCGAACTCGGCCAGCCAAGCCCGAGCGACGGAGACACGCTGGGTGAGGATGGCGCGCTCAGCATCGTCGAGTGGCGCGCCCTTCTCCGCTGTCATGCGGGCATCGAGGTCGACGCCCGGGACCTGCACAAGGAGGGCGAGGTGGCGAAAGGCGGGTCGGAAGCGGGCCGCCTCCGTCGCCAGGTCGTCCGGCTCGTTGACCAGGCTTGCCCGGAGGATCCGGTCGGGCTCCGGTGGCAGCTCGCCGCGAACCGCGCGGCCGGCCACGGCGCCGGCGATGCGGTCGAACTCGTCGAAGAGCCCTGGGATCGCATCTCCCTCGGGATCGAACTCGATGGCCTTGCGTGGCTTGTGGCGCAGGAAGAGGAAGCGCAGGAGCTCGGGCGGCAGCGTCTCCGCCATGGCATGCGCGGTGGCACCGGTGCCCTTGCTGGTGCTCATCTTCTTGCCGCCGATGTTTAGGAACTCGTAGGGCACGTTCTGCGGCGGCTCTCGCTCGAAGACCTCCCGGGCAACGGCGTCGCTCCGGTCGCGCGAGCCGCCCTTGGTGGCGAGGTCCTTGCCACAGCCCTCGATGGTCACGCCGAAGTGGCTCCACTTGGCGGCCCAGTCGACATTGAAAGGCAGCTTGGCGCGCCCTCCCGCAGGGGCCACGCGGCCGCGGTGGCCGCAGCCCGTGGCCCAGGCCACGTAGTCGGGCTGGCAGGCGTAGGCGACCGTCTCGCCGTCCCAGTCGGTGGCCAGGGTCGTGCCGATCCGGCCACAGTTCTCACACACGATCGAGACCGGCAGCCAGCCAGCCGCCTTCTCGACGTTGCTGACCCGCAGGTAGAGCTGGCGGACGACCTCTGCGCGATCCAGGGCGATGCGGATGTAGGGATCCATGGTGCCGTCGGCGTAGAGCTCGCTCATCCAGTAGATCTCGGGGTGGATGCCGAGCCCCTCGAACGTACCCATGAACAGCTGGCCCACGAAGTGGCGGGCGTAGCTGGGGGCTCCGCTGTCCTCCGGTGCCGGCACGTGCGCGAGCGGCACGCCCATGTAGCGGTCGACCGCGTCCGGGGTCAGGAGCGCCTGGGCATCCATCGGGTCGAGGTCGTCGACGCCGTAGAGGAAGCGCGTCTCATGGCCGGCGTCACGCAGCGCGCGGGCGATGGCGTCGTGGAGCACGACACCGCGCAGGCTGCCGACATGGACCGTGCCCGACGGCGTCTTGGAGTCGTTGACGACCTGGGGACCGGTGACGGAGGCCGCCAGCTCGTCGGCCCAGTACACGCCGAGCGCCTAGCTGATGCCGGTGATGGTGTACACGATGTCGCCGTCGGGCGCGGTCACGG
>JBEVDC010000143.1:0-4065 GCA_040514195.1 Candidatus Limnocylindrales bacterium
TGTCCCCGTGGCGTTGCCGGCGCTTACGGTCGCTACACTCCCGGCATGGCCCGTCGGATCCGCCGCGACGATCTCCCATTCGGCGTCGTGGTCGTGGCCTTCGGCTTCTTGCTCAACGCCCTCCTCTACGCGCTCGTCCTGGCCCATATTCGCAGCGGGACCCGGCTGGCGGAGCAGCTCCTTGGCGACGCGGGCCTGCTCTGGCCGGTCTACGGCACACTCATCGCGATCAACATCCTGGTCGCCCTGCTGCTGCTGCGGCGGGACCCCATCGGCTGGGTCTTCGCCATGCTCCTCGTCTTCATCGCGCTCCTCGTCTACCTCGTCGGCTGGTGGATCGGCACCCCTGAGTACATCCGCATGGCCGTCTACTCGGCCATGGCCATCTACATGAACCAGCGCGAGGTCCGAGCTGCCTTCGCCCGCGACGGTCGGCGGGATCGAGCCGAGGTGATGGATGGAGCTGGAACGGGGCGGCCGTGACGATCGACGCCGCCGACCTGGCGCTCCTGCGCCGCTTCGAACCGATCGTCAAGTACACGCAGGGGGAGCTCTTCTTTCCGACCGGCGTCGAGGGCTACGTCGCCGAATGCGACCTCTTCGTGGGCGGCGCCACCCAGCGTGAGCGGCGGCTGCTGGTACCACAGGGCGAGCTGACCATCGAGAAGCTGATCAGCCGCACGGCGCCACCCGGCGAGAACCTCTACCTGCGCTTGGTGCAGGCGCCGTTGACGGGCCTCGACCTCGCGCGCTGGAACGGCCGATCGGACCGACCGGCCTTCCACGCACCGGGTCGCCTGGCGCGCGTCGGCCTGTTCGCACGCCTCGTAGACGCCGGTTTCACCGCCTCGCTCCTCCTCCGCGGAACCGTGCCGGGCGGCACGGCCGCCGCCGCCCAGGTCAAGTACGCGCGCGCTCGGGCCGCGGACCCGGCCTATCGCTACCACGCGCGCGTCATCCGCCAGGACGGTTGGCTCGTGCTCCACTACATGTGGTTCTACTTCATGAACGACTTCCGCTCCACCTTCGCGGGTGCCAACGACCACGAAGCGGACTGGGAGCAGGCCTTCGTGTACCTCGAGGAGCCGCCAGGCGAGGAACCACGACCGGTCTGGATCGCATGCGCCGCACACGACTACACCGGCGACGACCTCCGCCGGCGCTGGGATGACCCGGAGCTCGTCAAGGACGGCGAGCACCCGGTCCTGCACGCTGGCGCCGGGTCGCACGCATCATATTTCGAGCGAGGCGAGTACCTGACGGTCGTCCCGCTGCCGGCGTTGCGCGGAGTCAAGGGGATCCTGGGCGCCATCCGCGACCTGTGGCGCGACACGCTCCGGCAGCCGGACCCGGGCGACCTGGCGGCGTCGCTCGAGCGCGCGCTGGCCGTGCCGTTCATCGACTACGCACGGGCCGATGGGCTCGCCATCGGCCCAGGGCAGTCGGCTGACTGGACGCCGGTGCCGATCGACGATTCGACCGACTGGGTGGACGGCTACCGGGGCCTCTTCGGCCTCGACACGCGCGACCGCTTCGCAGGCGAACGGGCACCCGCAGGCCCGAAATACGGCCGCGCGGGCATCGTCCGACTGTCATGGAACGACCCCGTCGGTTTCGCCGGCCTTTCGAAGGTCGCCCCGCCATACCGCCAGCCGGCGGTGCTGCGCGAGAACCTCGTCCGACTCAAGGCAGAGTTGCTCGAGGCCGAGGCGAACGTCACCAAGGAGGCGGAGGCCCTGCCACCGCTCGAGGCCGAGGTTCGAGCGCTGTCGGTCGATGCCTCGCTGGCCACCATCCACGACACCCGGGCCGCCGAGCTCGCGGTGGCCGAGGCGAGCCTTCGACTGCGCCGATCGGATGTCGCGCGTCTGCGTGACACGATCGGTGCCAGCGAGCTCGAGCTGGCGCGCGTCGAGCGCGGCGACCTCGGCTCACCGACCGCGCACCTCCGGCATGCCATGCACCCGATGCCACCCGAGGCGACGCGCTATGGTCGGCTGGTCGAATTCTGGTCGGCCATCAGCATCGGCGTCCTGCTGCTGGCCGAGGTCGCGATGCTGGTGACCGGCATCGTGCCCTGGTACACGGCGCTGTTCATCGGCGTCGGCGGCTATGTCCTCGTCGAGGCGGCCTTCCGGCGGCGGCTTACGCAACTCCTGCTCCGGCTGACGCTGTTGTTGGCGGTCGTCTCGATCGCAATCCTCGCCGTGACCTACGCTACGTACCTGATCATCGCCGCGATCGCCGCGCTGGCGTTCATCGTCCTGACCGACAACGTGCGCGAGATTCGGCGCTGACAGCAAGGCGATCGAGCCCCCGGCATACGCCAAGCTGCCGACTGTCGGCACCCTTCTTCCGCGTGCTACGCTGCGAACAGTGACCGGATCGGTCGCCGGTCGGCCCTGGGCCGGCCTGAACGCCTTGGGAGTCGATCAGCGAGGGATTCGCCCAACGGCCCTTGCCAGCGGGGAGGACGCGTGCTGCGCGCACCCGCGAGATCGAGATCGACGCCTGATCACATCGGAGGGAGGCTCGTCGCCCATGGATATCCAGACCCTCTTGCTCGGCATCCTGGCCATCGCCATCGGGGCGGCGGTCTGTTTCGCCGGCTACAAGTTCTTCCTGTTCCTGCTGCCGCTCTTCGGCTTCGTGGCCGGCTTCTGGCTCGGTTCGGCGCTCATCGCCGAGCTGTTCGGCAGCGGCTTCCTGTCGGAGATCACTGGCTGGGTCGTCGGCGCCGTCGCCGGCGTCATCCTGGCCATCGGCTCTTACTTCTTCTGGTACATCGCCATCGTCGCCCTTGCCGGTGCGGTCGGCGCCTGGCTGGGCGAAGCGGTCATGTCGGCTATCGGCTTCGACGCCGGCCTGTTGACCTTCCTGGTCGCCCTGGCGGTCGGCCTCGTCTTCGTGGTCATCGCCATCGCCCTGCGCTTCCCGAAGTGGGTCGTGCTCGGCCTGACCGCGCTCGGTGGTGCCGGCACGGCCGTCAGTGGAGTGCTCCTCCTACTCGGCACGATCAGGGTCGAGGCCATCCAGGACGGGCCGTTCTCGGCCGCCTGGAATGCGGGCCCGATCTGGGCGATCATCACGCTCGCGGTCGCTGTGGCCGGTTTCCTGGCCCAGGACCGCTCGACCAAGGACTTCGAGATCGACATGTCGCGCTATCGCGACGCGTCGATGGTCACGACCGCCTAGTCCATCCCGCGACTGCGTCTCGATGCCCCGTCGGGTCCGTCCGGCGGGGCATCGACATGTCTGACCGGAGGTGCCCCCGCCTCAGAGCAGCCAGCGCAACCCCGAGAGGACGAGCAGGCCACCGATGCAGGCCACGATGAAGGCGCCGGTGCGGCCGCCGATCTGCTGCACGCCACGGTCGGCGAAGCCCTGGATGCGCTCGATCCGATTCGAAGCGAAGACGTGCGTGGCGCTGGGCAGCCAGAGCGGCATCTGAGCGACGACGAGCATGACCACCAGCAGGACGACCTGCCCGGTCGGCCCGATCGGGCTGCGCGCGATCCACGAGCCACCGGCCGTGATGACGAGCAGCCGGCCAAAGGCCACGAAACCGTAGCTGGCCCCGAAGACGAACGCGCGCCCGAGCCGCGGGCGGAGGTCGCCGCCGCCGACTCCCAAAGCGCTCGGGCTGATCGATCCCGGCCGCGCCAGCCCATAGGCGCCGATCGCCAGGAGGACCAAGCCGACGGTGAGATCGAGCCAGTCGCTCGCCGTCGGCGGGACCGTCGAATGATCGTCGAAGGCAACGAGGCCGCCGGCGAAGGTGATCATGGCGACCGCGCCGATGACCGCCGTATTGCCGATCGTGAAGGCCACAGCCCTCGCGACCGGCGCGACGCCGCCAGACAGGTAGAGGATGGCGATGGCCAGCTTGGTCGGCGAGAACGCGACGATGGCCCCGAATCCGATGGCCATGGCGAGGAGGGCGATCACGGCGTCAATGATGCCAGCCGTGAATGGGGCGACGGCGTCGGCCGCTACGAGGAAGACCGCGGCCTCGGCTGTCCCGCCGATCGTGAACGGTCGACGGGAGTCAGGGCGTGTGGCGGA
>JBEVDC010000146.1:0-19192 GCA_040514195.1 Candidatus Limnocylindrales bacterium
GGCAAGACGACCCTCTCGGCGGACCCGGAGCGCAGCCTCATCGGCGACGACGAGCACGGCTGGGGCGATGCCGGCGTCTTCAATTTCGAGGGCGGCTGCTATGCCAAGACGATCCGCCTCTCGCCGATGTACGAGCCCGACATCTTCCAGACGACTCGCCGGTTCGGGACGATCCTCGAGAACGTCGATCTCGACCCGGCGACCCGCGAGCTCGACCTCGATTCCGACCGCTTCACCGAGAACACCCGAGGTGCCTACCCGCTCGACTTCATCGGCAACGCCGACGAGACGGGCATCGCAGGCCAGCCGCGCAACGTCGTGTTCCTGACCGCCGATGCCTTCGGGGTCCTGCCGCCCATCTCCCGTCTGACGCGCGAGCAGGCCATGTACCACTTCGTGAGCGGCTACACCGCCAAGCTGGCGGGCACGGAGGTCGGGGTGAAGGAGCCGTCGGCTACGTTCTCTGCCTGCTTCGGAGCCCCGTTCATGCCTCGCCACCCTGGCGTCTATGCCCAGATGCTCGGCGACCGGATGCTCGAGCACGACGTCCCCGTCTGGCTCATCAACACCGGCTGGACCGGCGGGCCATACGGTGTCGGCCAGCGCGTGGACATCCAGCACACACGAGCCATGGTCCACGCGGCCATCGAGCGCAAGCTGGACGACGTCCGATTCGCGGTCGACCCGATCTTCGGGTTGTCCGTGCCGGCCACCGTGCCGGACGTTCCCAGCGCCATGCTCCGACCGCGCGACACGTGGGCCGATCCGGCGGCGTATGAGACGGCTGCGAGGCGGATCGCCGACATGTTCGTCGACAATTTCCGGCAGTACGAGGACGGCCTCGGGCCGGACGTCGCGGCGGCCGGTCCGCGCGCCGACTGACCCGAAGCCGGGCGACTCGGTGACCGTCGTCGGCCGTTCGCGGCGCAGCGGAGCGGTCGGCCTGCTCGGTCTCCTCGTGACGCTTGCCATCACGGCGGTCGCTGCCGTCATCGTGCTCGCCTGGCTGGCGGCGAGGTCCCTGGTCATGCCGCAGCGACGCCCACTGCCCCGCACGCCGGCGGACCTCGGGCTGGCGTTCGAGCGGCTCGAGCTGGACGGCGCCGATGAGCTTCGCCTCGCCTCGTGGTGGATCCCGGCGGAGGCGGCGCGCGGTGCCGTCGTGCTCGTGCATGGCTTCCGCAGCACGCGTGATGAGCTCCTCGACCATGCGCCGTATCTCCATAACGCCGGCTACGACGTCCTCCTGTACGACGCCCGCGCCAGCGGGCAGAGTGGTGGCATGATGTCCACGCTCGGCTGGCGCGAGACGTCCGACTTGCGGGCAGTCATCGACCAGGTCGCCTCCCGTACGGCTGGTCGGCCGCTCTTCGTCATGGGCCATTCCCTCGGGGCGGTGACGGCCATCCTCGAGGGCGCCGACGACGATCGCGTTGCGGCGTTCATCCTTGAGGCCCCCTTCACCGCCATCGAGGAGATCGTCGACCGCGGCTTCCGGCACTTCACCCGGCCGTCCCTGCCGGCCTATCCCTTCGCGCCCATGGCTGTGCGGATCGCCGAACGCCGTGTCGGCCAGCATCGCAGCGTCGTCCGACCCATCGACGTCATCAGCCGGCTGGCGCCACGTCCCATCCTGCTGGTCAGCGGCGACCTCGACCCCTTCGTTCGGCCCGCCGACGCACGTCGGCTGGCGCAGTGCGCAGGCGCCAGCTGCGACTGGTGGCTCATCCCCGGGGCAGCCCATCCTGGCGGCGAGCTCGATCCCTATCGGTCGTCGCCGGCGGCGTATGAGGCGCGCGTCCTGACCCTCCTCGACGGAGTGGTCGCCGCCAAACCCGCCGCGCGACGGCGCGGTCAGGCGAGTCGCTCCTCCGCGGCGCGTTCCGGGACCGCCCCTGCGTCGTCGACGAGGGCGGCGTCGGGCCGAGCGACCACGATGTCTCGAAGCCCGGGCTCGTCGGTCGCGTAGGCCGAAACGAGCGGCCGGTCCCACCAGGACGGCGGGGCGTTGGTCAGACGTTCCAGGCCGAAGAGCGCCGCGTCGTAGTTGACGCGCCAGCCGTTGAAGTCGAGCCAGGCCCGGTCGCGGTCCGCCTTGATCGGAACACCAGCGTCCTCGAGCACCGCACAGACCTCGTCGAACCTCGCGCGAGTGATGCTCGTGGGGTCCGATTGGTGCGGGTCGGTCGGATAGGCGATGTTGAAGAAGCCGGCCACACGGCGAACAGCCAGGTATCCGGCCCGGATGCAGAGGTCGGCCTGGACGTCGCCCGGCAGGTCCACGGTCGACCGGGTCAGGGCAGCGGCGTCCATGATCGCTCCTGCCGCGTTGACCCATGACAGCTCCGCCCGCTGTGAGCGGTAGAGGGAGAGCACCGGCAACGAGGTGTGCGTCTCCTCCAGCTCCGCGAACCAGCGCTCCCAGGTGACCCACATCTCGTGCAGCTCGTCCAGGCCGCGCAGGCGGTCGAACCGCGTCAGCAGGACGATCGGCGAGGGCGGCGTGTCGGCCCGCACCTCCAGCAGGTTGACGAGCAGCTCGCGCCGCGAGAACGCCGAGTAGATGGTCGGCAGGTAGGAGATGAGCAGGGCGATGAGGATGAGCCCGAGGATGGCCTCCGAGAAGATGAGCGCGGTCGCCCCGGGCGCGTCCGAAGCCGCGAAGCCGAGCGTGAGGAGGGACGATCCGCTCAGACGGATGGCCTCGGCGATGTCGTGCGTCAACGCGCCACCGGGAGGCGGCGTGCCGATGCCCGCCCCTGCCCCGATGGCCCAGTACATGGCGGCATAGCCGATGGCCACGAGGATGAGCCAGTAGACGAGGACGACGAGGAGCGAGACCGGCGCGAAGTAGGCCAGCACGGCATCGCGCGCGGCGAAGGGACGGCCGGGAGGGACGGCCCGCTCGATGAGCCAGCGGAGCGCCCGGAAGGGGAGGCGCGAGAGGCGGTCGTTGGAACCACGCGGCAGGAGGAGCGCGCGGATGGCGCCGAGCATCGTCCGAGCGACCAGGGCGAGACCGAGCGCGAAGGCAGCCAGGCGGACGGCGATCTCGAGCGGTTGCACGCACGAGAGGGTAGCGACCGTCGAGCCACGACGTCGTGCCAGGCCGGCACGGACGACCCCGGAGTGACCTGCCGCCGCTCGGACGAGCTGCACGGTCCGACCGGCCGTGGTGCCAGTCGCCCGGTCAGAGCGGCTCGAACCTGGCCGTGAAGTGGCGGAGCTGCGGCGGCTCCTCCGCGATGCGGAACCCGCGCAGGTCGGCCGCGCGTTCGGCGACCCAGCGGACGACCTCGATCGTGTAGTCGATGTGGCTCTGGGTATATGTGCGCCTTGGGATGGCCAGCCGGACGAGGTCCATCGCAGCTGGTGTCTCGGTGCCATCGGGATGCCGGCCGAACATGACCGTGCCGATCTCGCAGCCACGGATCCCGCCCTCTCGGTAGAGCGCCACGGCCAGCGCCTGCCCTGGATACGCGAGCGGCGGGATGTGCGGAAGGAGTGCCCGAGCGTCGATGTAGACGGCGTGACCGCCGATGGGCTTGACGACTGGGATGACCGCGGCGTCAAGAGCATCGCCGAGGTAGGCCGTCGAGCGGATCCGGTAGCGGAGATAGTCCTCGTCGACGACCTCGGTCAGGCCCTGTGCGATGGCCTCCAGGTCGCGCCCGGCGAGCCCGCCATAAGTCGGGAAGCCCTCGGTCAGGATGAGCAGGTTCCGGCACCGCTCGGCGAGCGCGTCGTCGTCGACGGCGAGCCAGCCGCCGATGTTGGCCAGGCCGTCTTTCTTGGCGCTCATGGTCATGCCGTCGGCCAGCGCGGCCCTTTCGCGCACGATGTCGGGGATGGCGATGATGTCGTAACCAGGCTCGCGCTCGTGGATGAACCAGGCGTTCTCGGCGAAGCGGCAGGCGTCGAGGAAGAGCGGCAGCCCATGGCGATCGCAAACCTCACGCACCGCGCGCAAGTTGGCCATCGAGACGGGCTGGCCACCGCCCGAATTGTTGGTCACGGTCACGAACACCGCAGGCACGTTGGCAACGCCGCGTTCGCGGATCAGGGCCTCGAGCGCGTCCGTGTCCATGTTGCCCTTGAACGGGTGGATGGTCGCCGGCTCGCGCCCCTCGGCGATGACCAGGTCCACGGCGTCCGCGCCGGTGAACTCGACGTTCGCCCGGGTGGTATCGAAATGCGTGTTGCTGGGCACCGCCTTGCCCGGTCCGGCGATGACGCTGAACAGGATCTTCTCGGCGGCGCGGCCCTGGTGGGTGGGGATGACGTGCGCGAACGGGAAGAGCTCCTGCACCGCCTCCAGGAAGCGGAACCAGGATGGCGATCCGGCGTAGCTCTCGTCGCCGCGCTGGATGCCAGCCCACTGATCGCGGCTCATGGCGCCGGTGCCGGAGTCGGTGAGCAGGTCGATGAGCACGTCGTCGGCGTGGATGTCGAAGAGGTTGTAGCCGGCCGCTTCGAGGGCCGCCGAGCGATGCTCGACCGTGGTCAGGCGGATCGGCTCGACAGAGTGGATGCGAAAGGGCTCGATGATCGTCGTCCAGCGGTCCACGCTCGGCAGGATAGCGGCACCATGTGAGACACGAGCCCGGCCCTCGAGACCGTTCGCTTCCTCGGGGCCGATACAGGCTCGTTAGCTCGAGCAGGAGCGGCGCCGGTATCGCGAGTGGCGGCTGCCCGGCACGGTGAGCGTCAGGCTGGTGGGAGCTCGGTCATCGGCCTTCCATCAAGCTCGATCGAGGGCCTGCGACACGTCTGCGACGAGATCGGCCGAGTGCTCGATGCCGACGCTCAGACGGACCAGTGCCGGTGACACCTCGAGCGCCGAGCCGGCCACCGACCCGTGGGTCATCACGGCCGGCACCTCGCACAGCGACTCCACCCCGCCCAGCGACTCGGCCAGCCGGAAGATCCTGGTCGTCTCGCAGAAGGCGCGCGCGCGGTCGGCAGCCGAGCGGCCGTCCATGGGCGCGGGGTCGAAGGCCAACATCCCGCCCGCGAGCGACATCTGTGACGCGGCAAGCTGTGCCTGCGGATGCGCATGCGGTCCGTCACTCAGGCCGGGATAGCGCACGACCGCCACGTCGGACCGCGCCGCCAGCGCCCGCGCCACCGCCATGGCGTTGGATGCATGGCGATCCATCCGCAGGGCCAGCGTCCGAAGGCCGCGCAGGACGAGGAAGCAGTCGAAGGGGCCGGGCACGGCACCCACCGCGTTCTGGAGGAACCTCAGGCGGTCGTGGAGGTCGTCACGCGACGTGGCCAGCACGCCGTTGACGACGTCGGAATGACCAGCCAGGTACTTCGTCGCCGAGTGGTAAACGATGTCTGCGCCGAGTAGCAGCGGCCGTTGGGCGATGGGAGTGGCGAACGTGTTGTCGACCACGAGGATGGGCGGCTCACCGAGGGCTCCGCGATGACCCTCCAGGACCGCCGCGATCGCAGCCAGGTCGATGATCTTGAGATGCGGGTTCGAAGGCGTCTCGACCCACACCAGGCGGGTCCGATCGCTGAGCGCCGCCCTCAGCGTGGTGGTCGGGTCCGTGGACAGGTCGAGGTACCTGGCCGTGACGCCGTGCTCGCCGGCGACGCGATCGAAGTATCGATATGTGCCGCCATAGACGTCGTCGCTGCACAGGATCGTGTCGCCTGGTGCAGCCAGCTCGGCGATGGCCGCCGTCGTGGCCGAACCACTGGCGAAGGCGAGGCCATGGCGCCCACCCTCGAGCTCCGCGACCGCCCGCTCGAGGCGCGAACGTGTCGGGTTCTGGGTCCTCGCGTACTCCCAGCCGCCGCGAGGCTGCCCGACGCCGTCCTGCGCATAGGTGCTCGTCTGGTAGATGGGCGGCGAGACAGCCCCCGTCAGCTCGTCCGGCTCCTGGCCAGCGTGGACCGCGAGGGTCTCGAGGTGCAGGCCATCGTGGTCGTCGGTCACGAAGCCAATGCTACCCGGGCCTGACACCGACGCGGGGCGGCGACGATCGACCGGCGGCCCCCACCGGGCGGAGCCGACGCGCCGACTAGAATGGTCGGGACCCCGAGGATCGGGCCGACCGCGAGCCGCCAGCCCCTGCGACCCAGAAGGAGCCGATCGACCCATGCCCCGCCCCAAGGTCACCGTCATCGGCGCCGGCAACGTCGGCGCGACCACCGCCCAGCGCATCGCCGAGGCCGGCCTGGCGGACGTCGTCCTGGTCGATATCGTCGAAGGGCTGCCCCAGGGCAAGGCGCTCGACTTGTCCGAATCGGCGCCCGTGGTCGGTCACGACTGTGCCATCACGGGCACCAACGACTACGCCGACACGGCCGGCTCCGACATCGTCGTCGTCACTTCCGGCCTGGCGCGCCAACCGGGCATGAGCCGCGACGACCTGCTGGCCAAGAACGCGGGCATCGTCGGATCGGTCGTCGGCCAGGCGGCCGCCGTCTCACCGGACGCGATCCTGATCATCGTCACCAACCCACTCGACGCGATGTGCCACATAGCCATGAAGGCCAGCGGCTTCCCGCGCGAACGCGTCATCGGCATGGCCGGCATCCTCGATTCGGCCCGCTTCCGGACGTTCATCGCCTGGGAGCTCGGCGTCTCCGTCACCAGCACCCACGCCTTCGTGCTCGGCGGTCATGGCGACACGATGGTCCCGCTGCCCCGATACAGCACCGTCGCAGGCATCCCCCTGACGGACCTCTTGTCGCCAGAGCGGATCGAGGGGCTCGTCGATCGGACGCGCAATGGTGGTGCGGAGGTCGTGGCATTGCTCAAGGCTGGTTCCGCGTACTACGCGCCTGCGGCGTCGGTGGCCCAGATGGCGGCCGCCATCCTCGGCGACACCAAGGCGGTGCTGCCCTGCGCGGTCCTCCTCGAAGGCGAGTACGGGACCGACGGCCTCTTCGTCGGCGTGCCCGTCAAGCTCGGGCGCCGGGGTGTCGAGGAGATCGTCCAGATCGACCTGACAGACGCGGAGCAGGCTGAGTTCGACCGCTCGGCCGCGTCCGTCCGGGAGCTGGTCGACAAGCTCGCTTAGGCGGGTCGGTCGCATCGGGCCCACTAGATGCCGATCATCACCCTTTCTCGGCAGTTCGGCGCGGGCGGGGCAGCCGTCGGGCGGACCCTCGCGGAGCGCTTCGAGGTGCCCTTCCTGGACCGCGAGATCGTGGCTGCGGCCGCGGAACGCGCTGGCATCCCCGAAGCGGACGCCGAGGGCTACGACGAGCGTATGCCAGGACTCTGGCAGCGCCTCGGCGCGGCCCTCGCGACCAGCGCGCCGGAGGTGGCCATCCCCGCCTCGGCCCTGGAGAGCACGGTCTCCCCGGCCATCGGCGAGCGGCTCTTCGCCCTGACTCGATCGATCATCGAAGAGGCCGCCGCGGCCGGCGGCGTGGTCATCCTTGGGCGCGGCGCGGGATTCATCCTGTCCGGCCGCCCGGAGGTCTTGCGCGTCCACCTGCAGGCTTCGCTCGATGATCGTGTCCGCTACCTGACCTCACGCGTGGAAGAGCTGCCGGCTGACGCGAGACCCGACGAGGGCTCGTTGCGGGCCCTCTGTCGATCGGTGGACACCGCCCGTGCGACCTACCTTCGCCGGCGCTTCGATGTCGATTGGATGGACGCCCGCCACTATGACCTGACGCTCGACACGGGCCGCTTGGGCCTGGCGCGCTCGATCGAGCTCATCGAGTCCGCCGCCCGGCACGTGAGCGCCGCGGCCTCGACCGCCGGTCGGGCATGACGCGGGGCATCGGGGCGTCACTCGCGCACCGCAACTTCCGGCTCTTCTTCGCGGGCCAGTTGGTCTCGCTCGCGGGAACCTGGATGCAGACGGTCGCGCAGGGGTGGCTCGTCCTGACGCTCACCAACGATCCGCTGGCGCTGGGCATCGTGACCGCCTGCCAGTTCCTGCCCGTCCTCGTCTTCGGGCTCTTCGGCGGCGTCATCGCCGACGCGCTGCCGAAGCGCCCGACGCTCATCGTGACCCAGGTCGTGGCCATGGTCCTGGCGCTCACCCTCGGCCTCCTCGTGGTCGCCGACGCGGTCGAGGTCTGGATGGTCTACCTGCTCGCCATCGGGCTCGGCTTCGTCAACGCCGTCGAGATGCCCGTCCGCCAGTCATTCGTGGTCGAGATGGTCGGTCGCGCCGACGTAGCCAACGCGGTGGCCCTCAACAGTGCCGTCTTCAATGGCGCCCGTGTGGTCGGTCCGGCCATCGCCGGCCTGGTGATCAGCACCGTCGGCATCGCTGCCTGCTTCTTCCTCAACGCCGCCAGCTTCCTGGCCGTGCTCGTGGCCTACCTCCTGATGCACGAC
The DNA here is from genome assembly GCA_040514195.1 of Candidatus Limnocylindrales bacterium. Classification (GTDB taxonomy): domain Bacteria; phylum Chloroflexota; class Limnocylindria; order Limnocylindrales; family CSP1-4; genus CSP1-4. The sequence continues at coordinate 8,321 of JBEVDC010000146.1, forward strand.
TCGGACCTGCTCGCCGGCCCGCGGATCACCGTCGCGCACACCGTCCGCGGCGTGGCAGCGCCGCTCGCCGAGGGCCTCGCCTACGTCCGTCGCACGGCGACCATCCGCCTGGCCATCGTGACCCTCGGGGTGGTGGCCACGGCGGGCATGAACTTCTCGGTCCTGGTGCCGGTCTACGCTCGCGAGGTGCTCCATGGCGACGCCGCGACCTACGGGTTCCTGATGGCCGCCACGGGCCTCGGATCGCTGGCCTGCGCCCTGATGATCGCGGCCGGACTGCGACCGACGCTGGGGCTGCTCGTGACCGGCGCGGCCGTGCTCGGCGCGTCGCTGATGCTCCTCGCGACGATCTCGGTCGAGGTGGTCGCCCTGCCGGTCATGCTCCTCCTCGGCTGGTCCGTCATCGCCATCGCCGCCACCACCAACACCCTCATCCAGATGATCGTTCCCGACCACCTGCGCGGCCGCGTGATGAGCATCTACACGACCGTCTTCGCAGGCTCGTCGCCCATCGGCGGCCTTGTCGCTGGCGCTATCGCAGCGGCTGCGGGCGTCGCCGCGGCCCTCCTGGTGGGTGGCGCCGTGTCCGTCGGTGCTGCTGCGGTGGCCGCGCTTCGGGTGCGCGCGATGCCGAGCGGTGACAGCGGCCCGCGAGCGGCATCGCAGGGGATCGGTTGATGGACGAGCTCGGCGCGGTCCTCGGGTCGGGTGTGACGACGTCGATGGCCGTCATCGAGGTCAGCTTCGACCCGCTATGGCTGAGCCAGGGCCCGTTCACCCTCCTGCTCAGCTGGCAGGGCCTGGTGGCCGCCGCGATCGTCTTCGTCTCGCTGCTGGTGGCAGCGCTGGCCACGGTCCGCTATCGAGCCAGCCGACCGGCCGACGTGCCGGCCGATGCCCCCGCCCTGCGCCTCGACGACCTGCTCTTCGTGTCGGTCGCCGTCGTGCCCGGTGCGGTCATCGGCGGCCGCATCGTCCACGGCCTCGACTTCGCCGACGTCTACGCCTCGAACCTCGCCGCCCTCGTTGATCCAGCGCGCGGATCGCTCTCGCTTCTCGGAGCGGTCGTCGGCGGGAGCCTGACCGCCGCCTACATCGCCCGCATCCTGAGCGGCGGCCGACCCGACTGGCGGCGCTGGCTGGAGGTCTCCGCGCCGCTCCTCCTCTTCCTCATCGTCGGGGCCAAGTTCAGCCAGTTCCTGGGCGGGGGCGGACAGGGCGTGCCATGGACCGGCGAGCAGGCCGTCGCCTTCCTCGGCCCCGGTCCCTGGCAGAGCGTCGCACCGGCCATGCCGTCGGTCCCAGCGCAGCTCGTGGAGGGCGCCTGGGCCGCCTTCGGTGTCCTCGTCCTGGCCTTCGTCGCAGGCCGCCTCCGCTTCGGCACGGTCTTCCTCTGGGCCCTGGCGTGGTGGCTGGTCGGCCGGATCGCCATCGGCTTCACCTGGCGCGACCCGGCGACGATAGGCCCGCTCAACGCGGAGCAGGCGCTGGCGATGCTGACGCTGGTCGCCGTCGCGCTGCTGTTGTTCGGCGGACGAGTGCGGGCACGGCTGGCCTCGGATGCCGGTCAGCCTGACGGCCTGGCCTGGCCAGATCGTCCGATCGACCCGACCGAGCTACCGCCGGCCGCCGACCGGTCGAGCTGACGCGACACAGGGCCTGACCTCGGGCTGAGGCGTGCCGCGGCGCCTTTCGGCGGGTGCCATGATGGCGCCATGGCGCTCGCCATCATCGCGGCCGCATACCTCGTCTACGGCGTCCTCTCCGAGCGACTGCGATCCACGATCGTCACGGCCCCGATCGTCTTCGTATCGCTCGGCCTGCTCATCGGGCCCGTCGGCCTCGGCCTCGTCTCGGCCACCTCCGATGTGGCGCTCGCCGACGGCATCTTCGAGCTGACGCTGATCCTCATCCTGTTCAGCGATGCCTTCGCTATCGATGCGGCCCGGCTGGTCCGGGAGCGCTCCCTCCCGTCGCGGCTCCTGGCGGTCGGACTGCCCTTGACGATCGGGCTCGGCTGGGCGCTGGCGGCCGTCATGTTCGCCGGCCTCGACATCTGGGAAGCAGCCTTGGTCGGTGCCGTCCTCGCCCCGACCGACGCCTCGCTGGCGCAGGCCGTGATCGTCGATCGGAGGGTGCCGCAGCCGGTCCGCGATGGCCTGAACGTCGAGAGTGGCCTCAATGACGGGATCGCCCTGCCCTTCGTGATCATCTTCATCGGCCTGACGGGTGAGGCGACGGGCGCCACCGAGCCGCACATCATCGCCGAGACGTTCCTGCGAGCATTGGTCCTCTCAGCGCTGCTTGGCGGGCTGACCGGCTGGCTGGGTGGACGGCTGGTCATCGCCTCGAGCCGGCGCGGCTGGATGGGTGCCACCTGGCGACCGCTGGCGCTGTTGGCGACGGCCCTGCTGGCGTATGCCGCTGCCCTGGTCGTCGACGGGAGCGGCTTCATCGCGGCCTGGGTGGCAGGGCTATCGGCGGGCATGGCGGTCCGCCGGGGTTCGACCAGGGCGACGAACGACCCGGCCGTCGCTCACGCGGCGACGGTGGGCCAGGAGCAGGAGTCGGCGGTCATCGACGGCCTCGGCGTCCTGCTGACGACCGCCAGCTACCTCGTCTTCGGCGCCTTGCTGCTCGGCCCTCAGCTGGCGACCATCACCCTGCCGATCGTCGTCTTCGCCATGCTCGCCCTGACCCTCATGCGGATGGTGCCAGTGGCGGTCTCGCTCATCGGCGCAAGGCTTGGCCGACCGACCGTCCTCTTCGTCGGTTGGTTCGGCCCGCGCGGGTTGGCCTCGATCGTCTTCACCGTGCTCATCGTCGACGAGGCGCTGCCGGGCGTGCCGCTCATCACGACCATCGTGGCGGCGACCGTCGGCCTGAGCATCGTGGTCCATGGCGTCACGGCAGCCTGGGCCACTCGTCGCTACGGTGCCTGGTTCGAGACCGCTGCGCGGCGTGATCCGTCGATCGCTGAGGCCGCGGAGGGCGTGGCCGTCGGGGGACACCGGCGTATGGCGCTGGCAGGCATCGTGCCGACCAGGGAGAGCGACCGACGCTAGGTGCCAAGCCCCGGGAGCTCCGGTGGCCCGGGACAGCAGCTCCCGCCGGCTGGGGGATCGCCGCACGCCGAGGCCAGCCGACGCCCGGCGCCTCAGGGGCACCGGAGTAGACTTCCGGGACGCGTTCGCGAACGCGGGCACCAGGATGCGAGGTACACGAGGATGACGCAGGTCGCAGAAGCGCGGACGGGCTTGGACGCCCCGGTCAGCATCGAGCGGGTCAACCACTGGATCGGCGGCAGGCTTGCCGTCGGCACCTCCGGGCGGAGCGGCCCGGTCTACGATCCAGCCACCGGCACCCTCCGCCGCCAGGTCGATCTCGCATCCCCTGATGAGGTCGACGCGGCGGTGGCTGCCGCCAAGGCTGCCTTCCCGGCCTGGCGCGCGACGTCGCTCTCGAAGCGCACCGATGTCATGTTCCGTATCCGAAACCTGGTCGACCAGTACCGCAGGGAGCTGGCCGCCTTCCTGACGGCCGAGCACGGCAAGGTCCCGTCCGACGCCCTCGGCGAGATCGCCCGCGGGATCGAGAACCTCGAATTCGCGACCGGCGTGCCGCAGCTGCTCAAGGGTGGCTTCAGCGAGCAGGTCTCGAGCGGTGTCGATGTCTATCAGATCCGCCAGCCACTCGGCGTCGTGGTCGGCATCACGCCCTTCAACTTCCCGGCCATGGTCCCCATGTGGATGTTCGCCAACGCCATCGCCTGCGGCAACACCTTCGTGCTCAAGCCCTCGGAGAAGGACCCATCCGCCTCCATCTTCCTAGCTGAACTGCTCCACGAAGCCGGCGTGCCGGACGGGGTCTTCAACGTCGTTCAGGGCGACAAAGTCGCCGTCGATCGCATCCTCGAGCATCCCGACGTGGCCGCGGTCTCGTTCGTCGGCTCGACGCCCATCGCTCGCTACATCTACGAGACCGGCACCCGGCACGGCAAGCGCGTCCAGGCGCTCGGTGGCGCCAAGAACCACATGATCGTGCTACCCGACGCCGACATCGAGATGGCGGCGGACGCGGCCGTCAGCGCTGGCTACGGCTCGTCGGGCGAACGCTGCATGGCCATCGCGACGGTCGTCGCGGTGGGCAACGTGGCCGATCCGCTGGTCGAGGCCATCAAGGTCAGGCTGCCGAAGGTCAAGGTCGGCCCGGGAACCGATCCCGAGGCGGAGATGGGCCCGCTCGTCACGCGCCAGCACCGAGACAAGGTCGCCTCGTATCTCGACTCGGGCCCGGCTCAGGGGGCGACCGTCGTGGCCGACGGTCGCGAGCACCCGCTCTACGACCCCAAGGACGGCGGTTTCTTCCTTGGCGCGTCGCTCATCGACCACGTGACGCCCGAGATGGACGCCTACAAGGACGAGATCTTCGGGCCGGTCCTGACGGTCGTCAGGGTCAAGACCTACGACGACGCCGTCCGCCTCGTCAACGACAACCCGTATGGCAATGGCACCGCCATCTTCACCCGCGACGGTGGCGCCGCGCGTCAGTTCCAGTTCGAGGTGCAAGCCGGGATGGTCGGCATCAACGTGCCGATCCCGGTGCCCGTCGCGTACTACTCGTTCGGTGGCTGGAAGGCGTCGCTCTTCGGTGACGTGCACATGTACGGCCCAGAGGGCATCCAGTTCTACACGCGCGCCAAGATCGTGACCTCGCGCTGGCCTGACCCCGGCACCTCCAAGGTCGATCTCGGGTTCCCGCGCACGCGCTAGGACGACCTACGCGCTGAGCCGGAAGACGCTCGGCGACCATAGCGGACCCGACCGCCTGTGCGGTGGCCGCCTGACGCTTCCCGTCAGTGGCCGCCCGTGGCATCCTTGGGTGGCCCAGCCCCGCACGAAGGACCTCGACCATGGCTGCGACACGGCCGGCCGATGCCGGCTTCTCGACCGAAGTGCGACCCCATCGCCACCGCGAGCCAGCCTGGCGACCGCGTCCGACGCTGGTCGGGACCGACTACACGGGGCAGGCGACCTTCGACGAGGAACGCGAGCGGATCTGGTTCGGAGGCTGGGTCTGCGTCGGCCGGGCGGCCGAGTTCGAGCAGCCCGGCGACTACATCGTCCGCGACCTGTTGGGTGAATCGATCGTCGTCAACCGTGACCCGTCGGGCCTGGCGCGCGCCTTCTACAACGTCTGCGCACATCGCGGCACTCGACTCGTCGACCCGCTGCCCGACTGCGGCCACGTCAACAAGGCGTTCAAATGCCCATACCACGCCTGGTCCTACGATCTCGAGGGTCGGCTGATCGGAACGCCGAACGTCCACGAGGACGAGCTCTTCGAGCGATCCGACTATCCGCTCCACGCCGTCGCCGCCGACGAGTACGCCGGCTTCACCTTCGTGAGCCTGGCACCCGCGCCGGAGCCGTTGGGCGTCGCCCTGCGGGCCAGCGTCGAGACGATCACCGACTTCGATCGGTACCGGATGGAGGAGTTGCGCCTCGGGGCGCGCCTCGTCTACGAGGTCAAGGCCAACTGGAAGATCGTGGTCGAGAACTACAACGAATGCCTGCACTGCCCGACCGTTCACCCCGAGCTGACCCAGGTCATCCCGCTCTATCGCTCCGGCGAGGTCTGGGATGGTGAGACTCGGGACGGCGGCAACCTGATGCGCGACGACGCCACGAGCTTCAGCGTCGCCGGCACGTCCGACCTGCCCAAGCTACCCGGGCTGCTGCCTGAGGACTACCGCATGTATTACGGGGCATTCCAGTTCCCGAACATGATGGTCAACCTCCACCCCGATGCGGTCATGGCCTACTTCCTCTTCCCGCGGGCCATCGGCCACACGACGGTCATCTCGGAGTTCTACTTCCGCCCGGAGACGATCGCTGCCGAGGGCTTCCGCCCGGACTCGGTGGTCGAGCTCTGGGACATCGTCAGCACGCAGGACTGGTCGGTCTGTGAGCGGGTCCAGGTCGGTATCGGCTCGCGGGCCTATACCAGCGGCGTCTACCCGCGCAAGGACCGGCTGGTCTTCGACTTCAACGAGCGTTGGCGCGCTCAGATGGGTCGACCGCTCGTCGGCTGATCGCGGCGCGGCGAGCGACGATAGCCTGAGGGAGCCTGCCGACTGGCGGACATCCCGGCCGTCACAGCGTCGACAGACACGTGGACGTAATCTTGTTCGTAGCCGCGTACGACTGCCTGAAGCAGTCGGCGCGAGACGGTTAGAGCGATGGATCTCGGGATCGAACGAAGAACGGCGAGGCCGAGCGATCGGCGGAGAAGACGGCCTTCGGCGACGGTGTTGATGCGGCACCGGCGCCGTGCACGCCCGCGCCCTGTGGAGAGTCGCCTCGGTCGCTGGGTGGGGCTGTTCACGGTCGCCATCGTCGCCATGTTCGCGGTCGTCGCCTCGATCGGCGCGGCAGGCGGAGGCGTGGCCCTGGCCGCGGTCATGACCTTCACGCAGGGCCTGCCCGACCCGGTGCTGCTCGAGGACCTGCGCTTCGCGCAACCGACCATCGTCTACGACCGCACCGGGACCATCGAGCTCGGTCGCTTCCAGGCGCAGGACCGGCGGGTCGTGCCCTTCGAGGAGCTCCCGACCCTGCTCCTCGATGCGACCACGAACACCGAGGACCGGACCTTCTGGGAGAACGAGGGCTTCGATCCGGCGGCCATCCTGTCGGCTGCGGCCGACCACTTGACGGGAGCCTCGTCGCGCGGCGCATCGACGGTCACGCAGCAGCTCGTCCGGGCGCGCCTGCTGCCCGACGACCTGGTCGCCGAAGGCGCGGATGCCTACCGGCGCAAGGTGGCCGAGATCATCCAGGCGGCACGTGTGACTGGGGCGTTCCCGGGCGAGGACGGCAAGCAGAGGATCATCACCGCCTACCTCAACCAGAACTTCTACGGGCATGATGCCTACGGCATCGCGAGCGCAGCGAGCACGTATTTCGGGGTGACCGACCTCTCCAAGCTGACGGCAGCGCAGGCCGCGCTGCTGGTCGGCCTGCCGAAGTCGCCGTCGACGCTCGATCCCTATCTCTATGCGACGCGGGACAAGCAGGGCCACCTTGTCGTCGACCCGGCCGCGCCGCCCATCCTGCGCAGGAACTACATCCTGGGCACCTTGACCGACGGGCGATGGACACACCTGACGTCGGCCGAGATCTCCGCCGCGCGGGCCGAGCCCGTGGTCCTCGTCGGCGATCGGCCGATCATCTACCGCGCTCCGCACTTCATGTGGCGGGTCCGCGAGGAGCTGGTCAAGCACTTCGGGAGCTTGGAGGCGGTCGAGACCGGCGGATACCGCGTCATCACGACGCTAGACTGGAAGGCCCAGCAGCTTGCCGAGAAGTACATCACGGTGGCTGCCGTGCTGCCCCATGTCTCCAAGGCGAGGGCCACCCGACTCGCCAAGAACCTGCGTGTCTCCGCGTACGACCGCGCCTGGGCTCGGCGGCTGAGCGGGCGAGGGCCACGCAACGGCGCCATGGTCGCCATGGACTACCGCACGGGCGATGTGCTCGCCTACGTCGGTAGTGCCGGTTACTACCGCGACGACATGCGCAGCCGGCGCTTCGAGCCGAAGTTCGACGTCCTCTCACAGGGCTATCGACAGCCTGGGTCGGCCTTCAAGCCCATCGTCTACGCGACCGCCTTCGATCGGCACGTGCTGACGCCAGGCAGCCTGCTGCTCGACGTGACGACCAGGTTCGCCCGTGGTTGGGCGCCGCACGATGCCGACCGTCGAGAACGCGGGCCGGTCCTGGTCCGGGAGGCGCTCCAGTGGTCGCTCAACATCCCGGCCATCCGGGCGCTCGATCGCGTCGGCAGCAAGGCCGTGGCGGCGCAGGCCGAGAAGTTCGGGATCTCGTTCGCCGGTGGCCGCAAGTTCTTCGTCGGGGCGGGGCTGTCGGCCGCCATCGGCACGGTCGAGGTCCGACCGATCGACCTCACCTCGGCCTACGGCGTCCTGGCCAACAACGGCAAGCTTGCCCCGCCACGCTACGTGCTCTCCGTCGTCGGACCTGATGGCCAGCCGGTCTTTGATGCAGGCAAGGCGAAGGCCGAGGAGGTCATCGACCCGCGGGCGGCCTACCAGGTGACCGAGATCATCGCCGGCAACACCGACCCGAAGCAGAACCCGGTCTGGGCCAAGATCCTCCGTCTCGGCAACGGACCTCGCGGCAGCCGCCGGCCCGCCGCAGCCAAGACCGGCACCACGAACGAGACCCTCGACTACGCGACCTACGGCTTCGTGGCCCCGCCCAAGGACCGCGCGGCGCCTGGCATCGTGGCCGGGGTCTGGATGGGCAACAGCGACCACTCCGAGTCGCGCGGCCCGGGACGCGAGGTCATCTCGCTCGATGGTCCGGCCCGGGTCTGGCAGGCGTTCATGCGCGACTACACGAAGAGCATGCCGGTGGCCCGATTCGAGCCGCCCGATGGACTCGTGCGCGCTCGGATCGACGCCTGGACGGGAGGGCGACCCGGCTCGTTCACGAGGCAGACGACGACGGCCCTGTTCATCAAGGGCACGCAGCCGGGCACCAAGAGGGCCGTCGACCCACCGGGCCTGATGTACGTGCGCTCGTGCGGCGGTTGGCGGATCGACCTCACCAAGGCCGAGCCCGAGCGTGCCTGGCGCGACGACGTGCTCGGCTGGATGGCGCGAGCCCGGTCGGGATCCGGGCGGTTCGGCCGCTACCGGACGGCCACGGCCTACCTGCCGGGACGCGGCAGCTGGGGCGGTCAGATGATCGGGAGCTGCGCCCCGCCACCGTGCAAGGTGGCACCGGATGCGCCGGGCAACGGGAATGGCAACGGCAATGGCAACGGCCAGTCGAACGGCTGCACGCCACCGCCTTCGCCCGGTCCGACACCGGCCCCGAGTCCGCCCGCCACCGCGCCCCGTCGGCGTCGGCCGATCGGCCGACGCAGGCGAGGTGCCGGCCCTCGCCGCCCGCGGCCCTGTCGTTAGCGTGAGTGGTCCCGGCGACGGGTCGCGTCAGGCGCCAGCCACGTTCGACCGGTTGGCGACGAAGATGTCGCTTCCCTCGAGCCCTGGCGCGCTGGTGCTCGAACGGGTTGCGATCCACGCTGCGCACGGCCTTTGGCGCCCTTCAGCCGACCTCCTCGGTCACGGCGATCGTCGGATCCCCCGATCCGCCACCGCGGCACTATCAACGGATGGCTCCGCCGGTCGGGATGCGCTTGAGGAAGCGGCCGCGACCTGCTGAACCCTTCCACTCACCGTGCTCCACGATGACCTCGCCGCGCGAGAGGACGACATCCGAGCCGCCGGTCACCTCGCGACCTTCGTAGCACGAGTAGTCCACGTTCATGTGATGGGTCTCGGCCGAGATGGTGTGCGTGCGGTTGGGGTCGTAGACGACGAGATCGGCATCGGCGCCTGGCGCTACCACGCCTTTCCGTCCTTCGAGCCCGAAGAGTCGGGCCGGTGCCGCCGAGCAGACCTCGACCCAACGCTCCTTGCTGATGCGGCCACCGACCACGCCGCCGTCATGCACCAGGTCGAGCCGGTCTTCGACGCCCGGCAGGCCATTCGGGATCTTCCGGAAGTCGCCCTGCCCGAGCTGCTTCTGGTCATGGAAGTCGAACGGGCAATGGTCGGTCGAGATGACCTGCAGGTCGTCCTTGACGAGCCCGGTCCATAGCTCGTCCTGGTGGTCGGCCGTCCTGAGGGGCGGCGAGCAGACGAACTTGGCGCCGTTGAAGCCGTCGCCCAGGTCATCGAGGGACAGGAAGAGGTATTGGGGACAGGTCTCGGCGAAGGCGTTGGCGCCGCGATCGCGCGCCTCGCGCACCGCGTGGAGTGCGTCGCGAGCCGAGAGGTGGACGATGTAGACCGGCACACCGGCCGCCTCGGCCAGTCGGATGACGCGATTGGTCGCCTCGCCCTCGAAGATCGGGTAGCGGGCCAGGCCATGGCCGATGGGATCGGTCGTGCCAGCGGCCACGAGATCGGCCGCCACGACGTCGATGGCCGGGCCGTTCTCAGCATGCATCAGGATCAGCCCGCCGTTCCGGGCCGTCCGCTGCATGGCCCGGAAGATGGCGCCGTCGTCGCTGAAGAAGACTCCGGGGTACGCGGTGAAGAGCTTGAAGTCGGTGACGCCTTCGGCCACCAGCTGGTCCATCTCGGCCAGCGAGTCGTCGGTCACGTCGCTCATGATCATGTGGAAGCCGTAGTCGATGACGGCGTTGCCCTGAGCCTTGGCGTGCCAGGCGTCGAGGCCTTCGCGCAGGCTCTTGCCCCGTGACTGGACGGCGAAGTCGACGATCGTGGTCGTGCCACCGAAGGCGGCTGCCCGGGTGCCGGTCTCGAAGGTGTCCTTGGCGAAGGTTCCGCCGAAGGGCAGCTCCATGTGGGTGTGGACGTCGATGGCGCCCGGGATGACGTATTTGCCCGTGGCATCGATGCGCTGGTCGACACCGCTGCCCGTCAGCGCCGAGGCGAGGCTGCGAGCCAGCCCACCGCCCGGCGTCACGGCTCCCACGGCGGCGATCGTCTCGCCATCGATGAGCACGTCCGCCTGGTACGAGCCAGCCGCATTGACCACGGTGCCGTTGGTGATCAGCGTGCGCATCGGTCCCTCTCCTGCCGGTCGTTCCAGTCGACCTCGACAGGATAGCCCGCGGGCCCTGCGCGGACGGACCCGATCAGCCGTAGAGGCGGATGAAGATGGCGACCCAGAGGGCGGACAGGCAGACGGCGAATGCGACCAGCTCCCCGATCATCCGGGTCCGGCGTCCTCGGCGGGCGGTCTTGCCTTCGAGATCGAACCAGGGGTCGCGCGGCCCTACGGCGCGCTGTCGCAGTCGTTCAGCCATGGC
>JBEVDC010000037.1:0-15277 GCA_040514195.1 Candidatus Limnocylindrales bacterium
GCCGATGAGCCGCCGATCGAGGCCGAGAACGAATCCAGCTCGCCCGGCACCTCGCTCGTCGACGTGAAGAGCAGGACCGCAAGCATGGTCCCGAAGGCCAGCAGGGTGCCGACCCACATCACGCGCTGGAGGCTGACGTAATTCTTGAAGCCCCGAGTGAGGATAAACAGCGCCAGGGCGGCGTTGATGACGCTCACGATGATGACGCCCTGGGCGGTCGTGAACCAGGTCGCCAGGTCGAGCATCGTTGTGTTGCCGAGCGTTGCTCCCAGGCCCAGAAAGAGCGGCGCCAGGCCGAGATAGGCGAGCAGCCAACCGGAGAGCGCCACCCACTGGAGGATCCAGATCACGAATCCGGACATGACCAGCGTGAAGGCGAGGCCTCCACCCAGGACCCGGCTCTGGAAGACGTAGTCGCCACCCGACCGGGGCAGTGCGGTGGACAGCCAGACGTAGCTCAGGGCGATGGGAATCTCGAGGACCATCGCCAGCAGGATCCCCCAGACCAGCTGGCCGCCGGGCAGTGCTCCGGGCGCCCAGAGGTAGGTCCAGGGAAAGATGAGGCCCATCGTCAGGATGTTATAGACGAACGCTGACGACGGGGACATCACGCGCACGAGCCCCGACGACTTCCGGACGAAGACCTCGGGGGTCGCGACCGCGGTCGCCATGCTAGTCACCTCCCTACGTAACGGGCAGCCGGCGGTATCGAACGTGGGCGGGCCGCCTGCCCGACGGAACGGATGGGATCGGTTGTTGTGCCGCTCGCACCTCCTCGCCTATCCGGCTGTCATCTGGAAGCCGGTCACCTTGCCGTCGTCGATGGTCATCAAGCAGCCTCGCAGGACGCCCTCGCCGTATTCGCTGCCGGGATTGATGCACAAGGTCGGCCCGATCCTGGCCGCCGCCTGCGACTCGTGGATGTGCCCGTGCAGCCCGAGCATCGGCTGGTAGCGCTCGATCGAACTGCGGACGGACGCGCTTCCTGCGCCGTAGAGGACCGGTTGGCCACCGGCCACGATCTGGGACGGCGGGTCGGTCGTCCAGTCGAGCATCGGGCCGGGGTCGAGCGTCGAATCCTTGGGCGGCGCATGGAAGTTGACGATCGCGGGCGGGTAGTCGCCGAGGGCCTCGGCGACGGCCTCGATCTTGATCGCCAGTTCTGGTTCGGGCGCCTCTCGAGGCGTATGCCACGGCGTCGGATTGACGTACGGCATGCTGACCATGATGTGCCGCTCGTCCAGCGTCACTGCGCGGTCCTCACAGGCGACGAACGAGCGAGCCTCGACGCCAGCCATGGCGGTCATGACCTCGGGCACGTCGTCGTTGCCGCCGGTCGCGTAGCAGCGGATACCCGTCCCGGCGAGGCGCGATTCGGCGAGGTCGATCCAGCCCATGAGGCGCGCCGTGGCAAGGTCAACGAAGAGTTGCTCGACGGCCGCCGGGTCATCGCGCAGGGCGCGGTAGGCGTCCTCGTCGATGGTCGTATGGTAGAAGCCGAGGTCGGCGATGCGCTTGCGGACCGCCTCCACTTCGGTCTCCGTCTCGAGCTGCTCGACGCGCCCGTGGATGGTCGCGCGGTGCCGCCCGTCTGCCCCCCGAATGATAGGGATGGCGAGTTTGCCCATGATGTCGCCGCCCATGATCAGCACATCCGCCTTGTAGAACGTGCCGGCGTTGAGGAACTTACGCCACGTCCGATCCGAGCCGTGGACGTCGGTCGCGTAGAAGATCCGCGTCCCGGTCGACTGGCCGCGGCGGCCGAAAAGCGGCATGTCGCCTACCCGCGCATCCGGTCGCCGGCGGGGTCGTGGAGCACGTCGGCCGCGACGACCGCGGGAACACGAGCACCCACCACGTCCACGCTCAGCGCATCGCCCGGCTGCATGTCCCCGGGAAGATACACATAACCCACCGTCCGAGACACCCCGTAGCCGTAGTTCGCGCTCCGCAGCCGGCCAACCACCTGGCCGTCGCGGCGGACCGCCTCGCCACCGTAGATCGGCACATAGGCGGGATCGTCACCGACCACGACGGTGCGCAGCAGACGCGACGGGCCGCCCGGTGCCGCCTCGCGCTGGCGCGCGACGGCATCCCGGCCGATGAACCACCCCTTGGTCAAGCGCACGAAGGCGCCCAGGCCGGCCTCGTCGGGCGTCTCAAGCATCGTCAGGTCGACGCCATAGTAGCGGTAGCCCTTCTCGATCCTCAGCGCGTCCAGGGCGCGGTAGCCGATCGGCGCGAGACCCACGGCCTGCCCGGCTTCGGCGAGTCGATCCCAGACCCCGACCGCCCAGTCGGGCGCCACATAGAGCTCCCAACCGAGCTCTCCGGCATAGCTCAGGCGCGCAGCCAGGACGGGCGCGCCGCCGATGCGGATGGTCGCCGCCCGGCGCAGGGGCAGGGCTGCGTCGCTGACGTCGTCATCCGCGATCGGCTCGAGGACGGCCCTGGCCGCCGGACCCCAGAGCCCGAAGCAAGCCACGTCCGCGCTCGCGTCCGCGATCGACACGGGCGACTCGTCGTCGCGCACGTTGGAGCGCAGATAGCCCAGGTCGCTGGCCAGGAACCCGGCGCCCGTGATGACGCGGTAGCACTCATCGTCCAAGCGAGTGACGGTGACGTCGGCGAGCAAGCCACCGCGCACGTCGAGGAACTGCCCGTAGACGATGGAGCCTGGCGGCCGATCGATATCGTTGGCACAGACCCGCTGGAGCAGCGCCGTCGCGCCAGGGCCGCAAACCGCGATCTTGCCGAACGAACTGAGGTCGATCAGGCCGGCCCGCTCACGAACGGCCCGTACCTCGTCGCGGACGCGTTCGAACCACGGCGGGCTGCCCCAGCCGTAGGCCCGCTGGTCGCGGCCCGCCCGCCGCCAGGGTCGCCCCGGTTCGAAGACGTCCGGCCGCTCCCAGCCGGCCTTGCTGCCGAACACGGCCCCCGCTTCCTGGAGGCGCCCGTGGACCGGGGAGAGGCGTCGAGGGCGGCCAGCCACATCCGCATCGTGCGGGAAGCGCAACCGGTAGTAGTCAGCGTACGTCTCGCGCGCCAGCTCGGCCGACCACGTGGGATCGCGGTAGGTGTCGGCGAAGCGCCACGCCCGATACGGGACGATGTCCAGCCCCGGGTCGCCGGCGGTGATCCAGCCGGCCAGCGCCTGGCCGAGGCCTCCGGCGCCGCCGAAGCCGTTCAACGAGAGCCCGGCCGCGACCCAGAAGCCCGTCAGGCCGGGCATCGGCCCCAGCAGCGGGCTGGCGTCGGGTGTCATGCCGTCCGGGTGGCAAACGAGGCGGATGGCCTCGGCGTCGATGAGGAATGGGAAGCGTCGGACGGCACCAGCCATCAAGGGAGCGAAGCGCTCGAAGTCGGGCGGCATCGACTTCGCCGCATGCTCCCAGGGCACGCCGTCGATCCAGCGCACCACAGGCTCGGCCTCATAGCCGCCGAACAGCATGCCGCCGTGCTCGCTCTTGCCATAGACAAGGTTGTCGGGATCCCGGAAACAGGGCATCTCGGCCGGCAGCTCATGGCCGGGCACGGCGCGGAGCGCGATGTGCTGGTGGTCGACGGGGGTCGATGGGATGAACGCCCCGACCATCGCCGCAACCTGCGGCGCCCAGATACCGGCAGCATCGATGACCAGCTCAGTCTCGATGGGACCCGCCTCGGTTTCGACGTGCGTCACCGCGCGCCGCACGGAGAGCCGGATTCCGGTCACGCGCAGCCCCGTCCGGATCCGCAGGCCGAGTGCCTGGGCCGCGGCCGCCACCGCATGCGTGGCGGTATGCGGGTCGAGGTATCCGTCCTGCGCCATCCAGACACCGCCGTAGAGCGACACGCCGGAGATGGCCGGAAGGTGAGCCTGCGCCTCGGCGGCCGAGACGACCTCCGCCTCGAGGCCGATGCCGCGCGCACGGCTGGCGGCCCGCTGGAGCTCGGCGAGCTGCTCGGGGCTGGACGCCAGTCGGACGCTGCCGACGCGCGAGAAGACGCCGAGCCGCTCGTAGAGCTCGATGCTCTGGCGCCGGAAACGCATCATCGTCGCCGACGGGTTGAAGGCGGTCACGAGGCCCGCGGCCTGGCAGGTCGAGCCGGCGGTCAACTGCGCTTTCTCGACGAGCAGGACGTCGCGCTCGCCAGCGAGAGCGAGGTGGTAGGCGACTGAGCAGCCCGTGATACCGCCGCCGATGATGACGATCCGCGCCCGATCCACGTCGCCTCGCCCTCCGACCCTGCCCTAGGCGGGAAACGGTAGCGCGCTGGTTGGCGCATGTCCTGTCGACCACGCAGGACACGGCCGCGGCCATACAATCAGTCAGGCTCCGGGGCGAGCGTCCCGGGCGACGTCCCACGAGGCAGACACTTGGCGTCGATGCGCGACCAGACCGCGATGATCATCGACCGTGCGACGCTCGAGCGCGAGGTCGAGCGGATCGTCGGGGAAGCCGAGGCGGCGGGCGTGACCACACGCGTCCTCGGCTCGATCGGCGTCGCGCTCCATTGTCCCGACGCAGCCGACCTGCTGCCCACGTTCGCGCGCACCTATGCTGACATCGACTTCGCCTCCTACCGGCGCCAGGCGAGAGATCTCATCCGCCTCCTGGCTTCGCTCGGCTACATCGACAACCGCGACGTCTACATCACCTCGGAGGGGTCGCGCTCGATCCTCGAGCATCCTGAGCGGCGCATCCACCTCGACGTCTTCTACGATCGGCTCGACTTCTGCCATGTCATCCCGTTGGCCGGACGCCTCGAGGCCGACCGGCCCACGATCCCCCTCGCCGAGCTCCTCCTCTCGAAGCTCCAGATCGTGAAGATCAACGAGAAAGACGTCGTCGACGCCATCCTCCTCTTGCTCGACCATCCGCTCGGCGCTGGCGACGCAGGCATCATCGACCAGGACCGGATCGCAGCCATCTGCGCCGAGGACTGGGGCACCTGGCGGACGATCACGGGAAACCTGGGCAAGGTCGCGACCCTGGCGGCCGGCTACCCACAGCTCGACGAGCACCGGCGCCTGGTCGTGGCCGCGGCGGTCGCCTCTCTCAACGACCGGCTGGTGCTCGAGCCGAAGACGCTGGCATGGCGGATGCGGGCGCGTGTCGGCGACCGTCGCCAGTGGTGGACGGACGTGGACGAGGCCATCTAGGGCGGCGGCATCGAGCGCGTCTGGTGCGCGTAGGCACCATGGATGCAGCGCCTGTCTTGCCGACGCCCCTCGTACGCAGGAGACTGGCGCGGCCGCTGCGTGCCGCCCCGCGCCCCAGCCGCCCCCGCACGGCGCAGCCCGAAGGAGGACCAGGTGACTCGTCGACTCATCTTCATCGTGGCCGTGATCGGTGCCATCTCCATCGCCATCGGCGCCGTCGGCGTCAGCGCATCGACGAGGGCTGGCAAGTCGGTTACCGTCGTCGAACGCGCCGAGACGGACACCGTCGTCGACCTCGGGGCGCCTGGCGACAGCCTCGGTGACTTGCTTGTCTTCGGCAACGACATCTACAACGCGGCGAACACGACGAAGGTCGGCCGCGACCAGGGCAGCTGTGTCCGCACGAACCCGGGCATGTCCTGGGAGTGCAGCTGGACGACCATCCTGACAGGCGGATCGATCAGCGTCGCCGGGCCGTTCTACGACGACTTGCGGGATACCGAGTTCGCGATCACTGGCGGAACAGGGAAGTACCGGAATGCCCGCGGTGTGATGATCCTGCATTCGCAGGATGCCTTGGGCACGGTACTCACGTTCACCTTCCGCATCATCGGGTGACCACGCGGCTGGTCAGGTCGACTCGAGGCGCCGCAGGTCGACTTCGAAGGCGTCGCTCGAGGCGTTCTCGATGAGCCGCCCCAGATGGCGCGTGGCGTAGGCCGCGAAGTCGACCTCGAGCGTGCTGATGGCCTGCTGGAGTACGCCCCACATCCCCTCACGGAAGTCGGAGACGACGCGCATCAGGCGCAGGCGAGCGAGGCGCTCGGGTCGGACCTCGCCCTCGTAGGCCTCGAGCAGGAGGGCGTCCTCGTCGGCGTCGAGGCCGTGGTTGACACTGAAGTTGCCGAGGTCGAAAAAGGGGTCGCCCATGCCGGCGTACTCCCAGTCCACGATCCGGATCCGCTCGCCGTCATCGATGAAGTTGGCGTTGAGCAGGTCGTTGTGGCATGGCCGCATCTCGACCGGGTCGCGTAGGCAGGCGATCTCGATCCGCCGCATCCGCTCGTGGGCGGTGTCGTAGGCGTCCGGGGCGGACACGCCCCGGGCCAGGGCCAGGGCGCGATAGGCCTCACCGATTCGAAAGGGCGTGAAGATGCCGGGAATGGCCGGCCCGCCGTGGATCCGCCGGATCGAGTCAGCCACGCGCCGGATGGTCGGCGGCTCGTGGACCGCCGCATCATCGATGCCGGTGCCCTCGATGAAGCGGGTCACCAGGTAGCCCTCCGGGCGGATGAAGGCGATCACCTCCGGTCCCACGCCGACGCCCGCCGCGGCCACCGTCGCGGCGTGCTCGACCTCGCGGCTGATGCCCAGCAGATGGGTATCGTTGCCGCCGAGGCGGACGACGCATGCCTCATTGAGCCCGCCGTGCGCGTCGGCGGCGTTGACCCGGAAGTTCCGGTTCGTGATGCCGCCGGAGATCGGAGTCAGGACGAGCTCGCGGCCAGCCAGCTCCGGCAACCTCTGGAGGGCGGCCACGAGTCGGTCGCGCAACTCGCCCGCGATGAGCGGCTCGCTCGACGTTTCGGGTCCCATGCCTCGGCTCCCGTCAGCCGTCATCCGGGCAACGCGGCCAGGATCTCGGCGTGGAGGAGTCCGTTCGAAGCCACCATCGTCTCCTCGTGGATTGATCGGACGCCCTTAAAGTCGGTCACGCGCCCGCCAGCCTCCTCGATGATCGTCAACGGGGCGGCCAGGTCCCAGGCGTTCATACCGACCTCGATCATCGCCTCAGCAGCGCCCTCGGCGACCAGCGCGTAGCCCCAGAAGTCGCCGAAGCCCCGGTCGCGCCAGGCCCGTGCGACGAGCGACCGGAAGCCCGGCGCGTAGGGCTCGATGTCGGTCGGCGAGCTGTACAGCAGCTGGGCGTCGCGAAGGCGACCGATGCGCGAGGTCCGGATCCGCCGAAGCTCACCAGGCGCGGTGCCCGCCGAGCCCGACGCCCAGGCACCTCCGCCGCGCCAGGCGAACCAGCGCTCGCCCAGGGCTGGGGCGCTCATGACGCCGACCTGCATCTCCCCGTCGCGCTCGACGCCCAACAAGGTCCCGAAGAGCGGCACGCCGCGCATGAAGTTGTGGGTGCCGTCGATGGGGTCGATATACCAACGCACGGACGCGCTGCCATCCAGGGTGCCCTCCTCTTCGCCGACCAGCCCGTGATCGGGGTGCGCCTCGGCGATGCCTTCGCGGATGAATCGCTCGATGGCCTTGTCTGCCTGGGTCACGAACGAGCGGTCCGGCTTGGTCGTGATCTCCAGCTCGTGGCGGAAGTGCTCGAGGGCCATGGCATCGGCCCCCTGACAGAGGCGCAGGGCCAGGTCGAGCCAGCCGCGCAGCTCGGCGTCCGTGCCCAGGCGTCGTGAGGCGCTCCAGGCCTCCCCGAAGCCGCCGCTCGTCGCTTCACTCATGGTCGGATCCCGCGACTCACGCCCGTATCCTCTCGCCGTTCGTGTCCCAGAGGGGCTCGCGCACGACCTCGGCCCCGACCCACTCGTCGAAGACATCGATCTCGGCGCGGCGACCGACGCTGCCCAGCTCCGGCGGCAGGAAGGCATAGGCGATGCTGCGATCGACGGCGTAGCCGTAGCCGCCGGACGTCACCCGCCCGACGATGGCGCCGTCCACGCGCACGGGCTCGTTGCCCAGCGTGACTGAGCGCGGATCGTCGAGCACCAGGCAGGCCAGCCGACGGCGCTGATTCTCAGCCCGCCGAGCCAGGAGCGCCTCACGGCCGATGAAGTCGGTGCCCTTGTCTGGCCGCACGGCGAAGCCCAGTCCGGCCTCGTAGGGCGACTCCTCGGGCGTGATGTCGGCCGCCCAGGCGCGATAGCCCTTCTCGAGACGCAGGGCGTCGATGGCGCGGTAGCCGCCTGCCAGCATGCCGTGTGGAGCCCCGGCCTCCCATATCGCCGCCCACAAGCCGCGGCCGTACTCGGTCGGGGCATAGAGCTCCCAGCCAAGCTCACCGACATAGGTCACGCGGAGCGCCAGGACGGGCACCGAGCCGAGGTGGATCTCGCGCGCCGTCAGGTACGGGAAGGCCTCGTTCGAGAGGTCCGACCTGGTGAGCGGAGCCAGGACCTCGCGCGCCAGCGGCCCCCAGAGCCCGAAGCAGGATCGGCCGGAAGTGACGTCGCGCACGCGGACCGAGTCGTCGCCCGTCAGATGGGCGCGGATCCAACCGAGGTCATGGTTGCCGAACGCGGTTCCGGTCACGATCAGGAACGAGTCGTCTGCCAGGCGGCTGACCGTGAAGTCGCACTCGATGCCGCCCCGCATGTTGAGCATCTGGGTGTAGGTCACGCTGCCCACGGGCCGGTCCATGTCGTTGGCGCACAGGCGCTGGAGGAAGGCCAGTGCGCCGACGCCGGAGACCTCGATCTTGGCGAAGCTCGACTCGTCGAAGAGCGCCGCTGTGGTGCGGGCTGCCATCGCCTCGGCGCCGATGGCCGGCGACCAGTGCCGGCCCGCCCAGCCACGGGGGCGCAACGCCTCATCGCCGAGCGGCTCGTTGATGGTGAACCAGTTCGGTCGCTCCCAGCCGGATTTCTCGCCGAAGACCGCGCCAAGTGCGACGAGCGCCTCGTAGGCCGGCGACACGCGCAGCGGCCGTCCAGCCAGGCGCTCCTCGTTGGGATAGTGGATGTCGTAGTAGGTCGCGTAGGTCTCATAGGTGCGAGCGAGCGTGTACGCCTGCGAGCCGTAGTGCGAACCGAAGCGCCGGATGTCCATCTTCCAGAGGTCGAGCTCCGGCTCGCCGGTCACGATCGACTGCGCGAGCTGCTGGCCGATGCCGCCGGCGCCAGCGATGCCGTGGGCACAGAAGCCCGCGGCCACGAAGAAACCGCGCACGCTCGACTCACCGAGGATGAACTCGTTGTCGGGCGTGAAGGCCTCCGGGCCGTTGATGAGCCGCGTGACTTCAGCGTCGGCGATGGCGGGCACGCGTCTGACCGCGCCCTCCATGATCGGCGCGAAGCGTGGCCAGTCGGGCGGCAGGAGCTTGCCATTGAAGTCGGGCGGTACGCCATCGAGCCCCCAGGGCAGTGGGTCGCGCTCGTAGCCGCCCATGCACAGCCCGCCGACCTCCTCGCGGAAGTAGACGAGGTTGTCCGGGTCGCGCATCGTCGGCAGGCCAGGCTCGACACCGGCGATGGGCTTCGTCAGGAGGTACTGGTGGGCCATGGGGATGATGGGCACGGTGACACCGGCCAGCCGCCCGATCTCCGGCGCAAACATGCCGCCGGCGTTGACCACGACGTCGGACACGAAGCTGCCGCCACCATCGGTGGTCACGCCTCGCACGCGGCCGCGCTCGACGTCGATGGCTGTCACGCGGTGGTCTGTCAGGATCCGGGCACCGCGAGCCTTGGCGCCGGCGGCCAGGGCATGCGCCAGGTTCGAAGGATCGAGCCAGCCGTCGGTGGGCAGGTAGACGGCGCCCAGGACGCCCGACGCGTCCATGAGCGGGAAGCGCTGCTCCGCCTCTTTGGTCGAGATGAGCTCGAGCGGCAGGCCGAAGGTGCGCGCCCAGCCGACCTGACGCTGCAGCTCTTCGTACCGCGCTGGGCTCGACGCGAGTCGCAGCGAGCCGACCTCGTGCCATGAGACGTCCACGCCCGTCTCGGCGGTCAGGCGCCGGTAGAGCTCCGCCCCATACATCATCATCCGGGTCAGGGTCGTGGTGCTGCGCAGCTGGCCCACGAGGCCCGCCGAGTGGAAGGTCGAGCCGCTGGTCAGGTCGGCCCGTTCGAGCAAGACGATGTCCGTCCAACCCAGGTCCGCGAGGTGGTAGGCAACGCTCGTGCCACCGACGCCGCCGCCGATGACGATGGCCTGGGCGTGCTCGACCATGCGCGCTGGGACCCTCCCCGGACTGGCTGTCAGGACGTGACTACGGTAGCGCGAAGCTCCGCAGCAGATAGCTCGTGGCGGCCAGCGTCGGCGCCGAGGCGCAGTGGACGACGGGTGGCTCGTCGAAGCGCAGACCAGCACGCAGCAACGGCTCGAGAGCCGCGGACGCGCCGGGCACGACGAGCTGCCATGCGCCAGCTGGCTGGACGCGGCCGATGAGGTCGGCCACCACGCCTTCGAGCAGCTCTGGCTCGGTCACGTAGGCGGGCCCGACGCGCCCGGTCGCCTGGACATAGCCGTAGCCCATGGCCCGTTCGTCGCCGCGATCGCGGTAGAAGATCCCTTGGCGGCCCTCGGCCCGATCGTCGCGGTGGTCGATCGCTCGTCGATGGCCGACCGCGGCGACGTCGAGCGAGGCCAAGGTCTCAGCCAGCCGTTCGGCGCCAGCCGCCTCCAGCTGCTCGAAGGGCAGGGCCTCGACGCTCGGCGGCAGCCCGTGGAGCGCGTCAGCCTGGGGTGTCCCGACGAGCAGGTAGATGGGGTCGCGCGGGCGCATGCCCAGCGAGGCATAGAGGCCGGTCGAGACGAGCTGGATCGACTCGGCGCAGGTCGCAAGGACGCCGCCCTCGGCCAGCCACGTCTCCGCGCCCGCTGCAGGCAGGACTTGGGCCAGCACCTGCCGCCCGAGCCCGTCGGCCTGGTGGGCCGGTTCGATGAAGAGGAACGCCAGGAACCAGTACCGCTCGCGCTCGACGGCGATGCCGAACCCGATGGTCCGGCCACCGATCGTGGCGAGGGCGCCGCCGGCAGGGTGGCTGGCCAGCAGGCGCTCATAGAGCCGCAGCACGCCGGCGTCGTTGCGAGGCCAGGGGGCCTGATGCCGGCGCTCGCTCAGGTCGTCGAGGGCGGCATAGAAGACATCGGCGCAGGCTGGCAGGTCATCGACCGTCAACGGGCGGACCGCCGTCGCGCCGGGCGCCGCCCGCGCTGGCGGTTCCGCGGCCGACGCCTCGGCCGCCTGCCCCGGCACCTAGGCGACCTCCTCGGTCTGGGTCGCCAAGCGCTCCAGCTCGGCCTGCATGAAGGCGTCCAGATCGCCGTCGAGGACGCCGCCCGTGTCGCTCGTTTCGTGCTCGGTGCGGTGATCTTTGACCATCTGGTACGGGTGCAGGACGTAGGAGCGGATCTGGTTGCCCCAGCCGGCCTCGACGTGCTCGCCACGGATGACGGCCATCTCCTGTTCGCGTTCCTCGAGGGCGCGCTCGAGCAGGCGCGCCCGCAGGATCTTCATGGCCGTCTCGCGATTTTGCATCTGCGAGCGCTCGTTCTGGCTCTGGGACACGATGCCGCTCGGCAGGTGGGTGATGCGCACCGCGGAGTCGGTCTTGTTGACGTGCTGCCCGCCGGCTCCTGTGGCCCGATAGGTGTCGATGCGAAGGTCGTCCGGGTTGACCTCGACCTCGACGTCGTCTTCGACCTCGGGCACGACCTCGACGAGCGCGAACGTCGTCTGCCGGCGTTTCTGTGCGTCATAGGGGCTGATGCGCACCAGGCGGTGCACGCCGCGCTCGGCCCGCAGCCAACCATAGGCGCGGCGTCCGTCGATGGCGATGGTCGCGCTCTTGATGCCGGCCTGCTCGCCCTCCAACTGGTCGAGGATCTCGGTCCGCGCTCGGTGCCGTTCGGCCCATCGGAGGTACATGCGCAGGAGCATCTCGGCCCAGTCGGTGGCCTCCGTGCCGCCGGCACCCGCGCTGACGGTCAGCAGCGCATTGCGCTCGTCGTAGGGACCCGAGAACAGGAGCATCGTCCGCTCGCGCTCGTAATCGACCCGAAGGGCATCGGCTTCGGCATCGACCTCGGAGGCCAGGTCGGGGTCAGAGAGCGCCAGCTCGGCGATCTCCCCGAGATCGTCGGCTCGCTTGAGGAGCGCGCCCCAGAGCGCCAGCTCCTCGCGCAGGCCGTCAGCCTCGCGCATCACGCGCTGGGCCTCTTTCGGGTCGTCCCAGAGGTCGGGTGCGCTGGCGGCCAGCTCCAGGGCCGTCAGGCGATCGGTCTTCGTCCCGAGGTCAAAGTCGCCCCGAGGTCGCTCGGATGCGCTCGACCAGTTCGCGAACGGCGGCCCCGTCCACTAGCTGCGCCCGCGCAGGTCCTGGAGGAGCAGCGGCCGCATCTCGATGATGCGCAGGGCCGTCTTGCTCCGTGCGACGACGGGGTTCACACAGGGGCAGTAGCCGTTGTGAGGACAGATCCCGCAGTTGCCGTCGCAGTCGAGCCACGCGGCATAGCTGCAGGAGCGGCAATCGCGTTCACAGGCGATCAGGTCGACGATCTCGTCGTCGATGGCACCCGACTTCAAGCGATCCCTCGCTCCTCCCTCGCCCTCCATGCGGCGCCCCTCGCGCGCGTCCGAAGAGGGCATGTCGAACGCCGGAAGGTGACCTCCGGCGTGTTTCACCGAGTATACGGACGCGGCACCCGCACGCCAAGGGGGTGGAACGTGAGAAATTCGGCGAAAGCCTCGGGACTGTCTCTCGACGCCGCGACCGTACGTCGTGCCATCGCCCGTCGGCGACTGGCTGGCAAGCCGGCTCGTGCCGCATTGCGTCAGCGACTGGCTGGCAGGCCGGCACGTGCGTCTTGCGTCAGCGACTCGCTGGCTAGCCGGCAGGTGCGTCTTGTGTCAGCGACCGGCAGGGAAGCCGGGAGGCGTCCGTTCTGTCAGCGACCGTGGCATTTCTTGTATTTCAGGCCGCTGCCGCAATAGCAGGGGTCGTTGCGGCCGAGCTTGGGGCCACCCGTCGGGCCGGCGCCGCCGACCGGGCGCCGGACGTCGTCTCCGAGCTGCTCGCGCATGGCTCGGGGTGCGGTGCCGGCGAGGCCGGGCACGAGCGGGGCACTGGCGCTGGCGGTCGCCGCGCTGGCGGTGGCCACACCGGCTGCCGGACCGGCGCTCGTCGCTGCCGAGGAGCCGACGCTCGTTGCCGTTGGGGCCGGGACGGCGCCGTCGCCGCCAGTCAGCGTGCCTCGATCATCCGGCGCGGATCGGCCGTGACCGGCCAGCGACGTCGGCGTCGGAGCGGCCGGACGCTGGACCTGGACACGGAAGATGGTCGAGGCGACCTGGCCGCGGATGAAGCCGCGAAGTTCGTCGTACAAGGCGAACGCCTCGCGCTTGAATTCATTGAGCGGATCGGTGCCGCCGTAGCCCCGCAGGCCGACGCCGCGGCGCATGTCGTCGATCTCGGTCAGGTGCTCGACCCACAATGAATCGATGGTTCGCAGAAGGACGATGCGCTCGACCATCGACCAAGTCTCCTCGCCATAGTCGGCGGCGCGCCGCTCGAGCTGCAGGTCGGCCTGCTCACGGAGCGCCTGGACGATGGCTTCGTGGGAACCGAGGTCCCAGAGTGCATCAACGGACACGGCGGCAGGGTCGAAGCCCATGCCCAGCAAGCGGTGGGAGAGACCCTCGATGTTCCAGTCGTCTGGCACCTCGGCTGCAAGGTGGTCGTCGACCAGGGCGTCGATCTCGTCGTCCAGGAAGCCACGGACGGTCTCCGTGAGATCCTCGTTGTGGAGGACCTTGTCGCGTTCGGCGTAGATCGTCTCGCGCTGCTTGTTGATGACGTCGTCGTACTCCACGACGCGCTTGCGCATGTCGAAGTTGAAGCCCTCGACGCGCGTCTGCGAGCTCTCGATCGTCTTGGAGACCATGCCCGACTCGATGGCCATGTCGTCCTCGAGCCCGAGCCGGGTCATGAGGCTCGTCACCCGCTCGCCGGCGAAACGCTTGAGGAGGGGATCCTCGAGCGAGAGGTAGAAGCGCGACGATCCAGGGTCGCCCTGGCGCCCGGCACGACCGCGCAGCTGGTTGTCGATACGGCGGCTGTCGTGGCGCTCGGTGCCGATGATGTGCAGCCCGCCGGCGGCCACGACGCGATCATGATCCTCGGCGCAGGCCGCCTTGGCCTCGGCGAGGGCGGCGGCATAGACCTCCGGCGGCGCCTCGAGCGGGTTGATGCCCTTCCGGTGGAGTGCCTCGGAGGTCATGCCGACGGCGTTCCCACCGAGGAGGATGTCCGTGCCGCGGCCGGCCATGTTGGTGGCGATGGTGACCGCAGCGCTGCGACCGGCCTGCGCGACGACAGCCGCCTCCTTCTCATGCAGCTTGGCGTTCAGGACGTTGTGCGCGATGCCTTCGCGCTTGAGCATCTCGCCCAGGACCTCACTCTTCTCCACGCTCGTGGTGCCGACCAGGACCGGTCGGCCGATCTCGCGCATCTCGCGGATCTCCTCGATGAGCGCCTTGAACTTGGCCTGCTCATCGCGGTATACGAGGTCGGACTCATCGTCGCGGATCATCGGCCGGTGGGTCGGGATGGTGACGACCTCGAGGCCGTAGATCTTGTAGAACTCTTCCTGCTCCGTCTGCGCCGTGCCGGTCATACCGGCGATCTTGTCGTAGAGCCGGAAGTAGTTCTGGAAGGTGATCGTGGCCAGCGTCACCGACTCGCGCTGGACGCGCAGCCCCTCCTTGGCCTCGACCGCCTGGTGGAGCCCCTCGGACCAGCGACGGCCGGGCATCTGGCGGCCGGTGAACTCGTCGACGATGACGATCTCGCCATCCTTGACCAGGTAGTCGCGGTCGCGTCGGTAGAGCGCATGCGCGCGCAGGGCCTGCTCGAAGTGACGGGCCAGCCTCGGGTCGGCGGCGTAAAGGTTCTCCACCCCGAGCAGCTTCTCGATCTTCTCGATGCCCTCTTCCGTGGGCGAGACGGCGTGCTCCTTGAGATCGACGAAGTAGTCACCGCCCTCCTCGGAACCTTCGGGCCGTTCTCGAAGCCGGGGCACCAGGCGCGCGAACTGGTAGTACATGTCGGCCGACTCCTCGGCCTGGCCGCTGATGATGAGCGGCGTGCGCGCCTCGTCGATGAGGATGTTGTCGACCTCGTCGATGATCGCGTATGAACGGCCGCGCTGGACCCGCTGATCGAGCTCGGTGACCATGTTGTCACGCAGGTAATCGAAGCCGAACTCGTTGTTCGTGCCGTACGTGATGTCGGCCGCGTACGCCTCCTGACGAGTGACCGGACGGAGGTATTGGAGGGACTCGTCGGTGCCACGGTGGTCGGGGTCGAAGAGGTAGGCGACGTCGTGCTGGATGATGCCGACCGTCAGCCCGATGCCGTGGAAGATGGGCCCCATCCACTG
>JBEVDC010000112.1:0-3803 GCA_040514195.1 Candidatus Limnocylindrales bacterium
TGCCGACGAACGGGGTCCACGAGAGCCACCAGGCCCAGTAGAAGACGGTCCAACCGGAGAGCCACTCGGCCAGGCCGTCACCGCCGGCGGCGTCGGTGCGCGCCGACATTCGAGACCATCGAAGCGCATGAGGTTGGGTGGCATCGTGATCCGGAGGTCGCCTGCGGCAATGGCCACGGCAGCTGCAGCATCCCCGCGCTCGTGCGCGTCGATGAAGCCGGCGAGGAGCGCACGCTCCTTGTCGCTCGGCGCCCCGGCGGACCAGTCCGAGCGCCGCGGAGGGAGGTGCTCCTGCATCTTCGTGCGAGCTCGCTGGAGTGCGCTGTTCGCGGCCGCGACGCTCGTATCGAGGAGCGACGCCGTCTCGCTGGCGGGCCAGCCGAGCACGTCTCGTGCGATCAGCGCCGCGCGCTGCCGAGGTGGCAGCAACTGCAAAGCGGCGAGGAAGGCGAGCTCGATCGTCTCGCGCTCGACGACGACCGCGTCCGGCTGCTCGTGGCTTGGCGCAACCTCGTCGAGCAGGACGTCCGGGTAGGGCTGGAGCCACGGCACCTCGGCCAGCGAGTGCATCGTCGTCAGACGACGCGAGCTGCGTCGGAGGGCGTCGAGGCAGACGTTGGTCGCGATGCGATACAGCCAGGCACGGAACATGGAGCCGCGGTCGAAGCTTGCGCGGCTGCGCCATGCACGCAACAGCGTCTCCTGCACGGCGTCCTCGGCATCGTCGAAAGAAGCCAGCATCCGGTAGCAGTGGATGTGCAGCTCGCGCCGGTGACGTTGGGTCAGCGCCGCGAACGCCGACTCGTTGCCGCCGGTCGCCGCGGCGACCTCGTCAGCCCGCGCTTCGGCCAGAGCTCGTGCGTCGGCCAAAGCCCAGGTCATCGTACGTTGTGCTTGACTTCCTGGACCAGCCAGCCGTTGCCGTCGGGATCGCTCAGGGACAGGTACGTGCCGTAGTCGGCGCGCTCTGGATGGAGCCCCGCAGCCTGTCCCCCAGCCCCGAAGTGGAACGGCTCACTGACCTCGGCGCCACGCCCGACGAGCTCAGCTCGTGCGGCTTCGATGTCGGTCACCACGAGGTGCAGGCCCTGGTAGGTGCCAGGAGCGACCTGCGTGACGCCGACACCGATGGTGATCGAGCAGGCCGAGCCCGGCGGCGTCAGCTGCACGACCCGGAACGCATCCCCGGCGCGATGGTCGACATCGAGGTTGAAGCCGAGCTTCTCGGTATAGAACGCCTTGGCACGATCCACGTCCGAGACGGGAACCACGACCAGCTCGAGTTTGAAATCCATGTCCTGCCTCCATCTGTGTCCGTTCGGTAGCCGATGTCTGTCAGGTGAAACGTCAGCGCCGCCGGAAACTCATCGGTGAGGCGATGAAAGCCTCAGACCTGGGCTGCCCGCCGCCTCGCCCTGTCGGCGTCGCGTCAGGGCTCTGGCAGGTCGGAGACGATCTGATCGTCGATATGAGCAGGCCCTCTAGCCCTCCAGCACCGACAGGATGTTGCCGGCAGGATCCTTGAACCAGGCGATCGGCGGGCCGTACTCGCGCATGATGCCGCGCTCGTCCTGCGGCGACCCCTCGTAACGCTCGAACTCGATGCCGCGCGCCACGAGGCCGTCCACCGCCGCATCGATGTCCTCGGTCGGGAAGTTCAAGACCGTGAAGGTCGCCGGCTGATGGTCATCCTTGGGGTAGATGAGAACCTTGCCACCGCCGGCGAGGTCGAGTGTCAGCATGCCGTCCGCCTCGGTCACGACGAGGCCGAGGGTTTCCGCATAGAACGCCTTCGAACGCGCGATGTCGTCGGTCGAGAAGCCTGCGAACGCATGGCTGTCACGGAACATGGGGACCCTCCTCGTGACTTGGGATCGCCGATGGCTGCTGGCTCGGCCCGTGCCGGTTCAACTCCACGTCACAGCTGCGACGCTGACCCCTCCAGGGCGGGGCGGGAGAGAGGTGCGGCCTTGTCAGCGCGGTCGAGCAGCTCGTAGGCCTCGGGCCAGGCGTGGCGACGGTGCGCGTCGCGGCCTGCGAGCAACTCGGTCGTCTCGGAGTCCGGTGGGGAGATCGACTCGGGCATCGCGCTGATTGTGCCACCCGTCGGCCGGAATGCGGCCAGAGTGGATGACTTGGGTGGTCGAGCTGCCCCTCGCCGGTCGATAGAGGCATGCACGGGTGGTTGACCGGGATGTTCGGCCGTGGGATGATTATGGCCATGGATAACACTGGTTTGCCACAGACCAAATCGAGCCTGGACGAGTCCGCTCCCGCGGCAGCCGACACGAAGCTGCCGGCCATCTATCTTGGCCACGGTGCGCCGCCGCTCCTGGAGGACGCGGCATGGATGTCGGAGCTCAGTGGTTGGGCACGATCGATGCCGAGGCCCGAGCAGATCCTGATCATCAGCGCCCACTGGGAGTCGGCTCCGATGGCCATCAGCGCAACGACCGCGGTGCCCCTGGTCTACGACTTCTACGGCTTCCCGGAGCACTACTACCGCATGACCTACGACGCCCCGGGCGCACCCGAGCTGGCCACCAGGGTCCGCGGCCTGATGCTGACGACTGAGCCTGTCCTCGAGCGCCCGACGCGCGGCCTCGATCATGGTGCCTGGGTGCCGCTCAAGGCGATGTACCCGGATGCCACCATCCCGGTGCTCCAGATGTCGATGCCGGACCTCGATCCTCAGCATCTCTTCGACGTCGGTCGACGCCTGGCACCGCTGCGGGATGAAGGCGTGCTCATCATCGGCAGCGGGTTCCTGACCCACGGCCTGCCGTTCATCCACGAGTACTTCATGGGCAAACCCGGCGCGCCACAGTGGTCCATCGACTTCGATCAGTGGGCGACCGAGGCGCTCGACCGCGGGGACGTCGACACGCTCTTCGATTTCCGGACGAAGGCACCGGGGATGCCCTTCGCGCATCCGACCGTGGAGCATTTCGCGCCGCTGTTCGTGACTCTTGGTGCCGTCGCCAGGCCAGACGATGCCCCCGACTACCGCATCGAGGGCTACGCCTACGGGCTGTCGAAACGCTCGTTCGAGGCTCGCTGAACAAGTCGCCACGGGGTCGCTAAGGTAGGGTGCACCATGCGCCTGCCGCGATCGGCTGTCATGCCGCTCGTCCTGTGGATCGGCCTGGCCGGGGCGTCCGTCCTGGCGGCGGCGTCACGTCGGCCGTCGGCAGCCGCCCTGAAGGGTCACGTCGTCCGGCGCATCGGACCACAGGAAGGTGCGCTCCTGAAAGCCCTCCGCCTGCGTGCCCTGGCAGAGGAGCCCGAGGCCTTCGGCGAGTCGGTCGCAGAGGCTGAGGCGCGGGACGAGATCGAGTACGTGGCGCGGGCGCGAGCCGCCAGCGACGGCGATCGGCGCGCGTGGTTCTTGGCCGAGACGAGCCCCGATGCGGCTCCCATCGGACTGGCCATGGGTCGGCGACGCCCGCCAGACGAATGCATGGTCTTCTCCGTCTGGGTGACGGAGGCTGCTCGCCGGCAGGGGGTGGGCCGGGCCCTGGTCGGTGCGGTCGCCGACTGGGCGCGCGGCTGGGACGCCCGGTCGCTCGTGCTCTGGGTCTACCGCTCCAATCGCCGCGCCATCGCGTTCTACGAGCGTCTCGGCTTCCTCATCGAACCGAGCGGCCCCGATACCGACCTCGGCGCACCGCACGACGCCGTGGCCATGCACCTGGCGCTCTGATCGACCGGAACCCTACTGCGGCATCGTCACCGCACCGACCACGAAGGAGAACGCGAGGGCGAGGATGATGAGGATCATGACGATCCTCGCCCCGCGCCCC
>JBEVDC010000113.1:0-16043 GCA_040514195.1 Candidatus Limnocylindrales bacterium
GACCAACCCGGATCCCGAGGTCTTCGCCTACGCGGCGGCGCAGGTCAAGCACATGATGGAGGCGACCAAACGGCTGGGCGGTACCAACTACACGCTGTGGGGCGGTCGCGAGGGCTACGAGACGCTGCTCAACACCGACCTGGCACGTGAGGGCCGGCAGCTCGCGCGGTTCCTGCACCTTGTCGCCGATCACAAGCATCGCATCGGCTTCGAGGGCACCTTGCTCCTCGAACCGAAGCCCATGGAGCCGACCAAGCACCAATACGACTACGATTGCGCCACCGTCCACGGCTTCCTGGTGCGCAATGGACTCGAAGACGAGTACCGGGTGAACATCGAGGCCAACCACGCCACGCTGGCGGGCCACACCTTCCACCACGAGGTCGCGTACGCCATCTCGCACGGGATCTTCGGCAGCATCGACGCCAACCGGGGCGACTACCAGAACGGCTGGGACACGGACCAGTTCCCGAATTCCGTCGAAGAGCTGTCGCTCGCGGTCTACGAGATCCTGCGCGGTGGCGGGTTCACCACCGGCGGCTTCAACTTCGACGCCAAGCTGCGGCGCCAGAGCCTGGCCCGGGACGACCTCTTCCACGGCCATATCGGGGGCATCGACACCCTGGCTCGGGCGCTCCTGGTGGCGGCCGAGATGCTCGAGGCCGGGCGCCTCGAAGCGTTGCGCGAAGCCCGCTACGCTGGCTGGAGCGGGACCCTTGGCGCAGCCATCCTGGGCGGTGAGGCATCGCTCGAGTCGCTCGCCGGCCGGGTGGCGTCGGGAGAGATCGACCCACGGCCGGTGTCTGGGCGCCAGGAGCAGCTGGAGAACCTGGTCAACCAGCACATCTGGGCTGCCGACGCTGCCACACGCGGCTCGGGCAGCGGCGCCTGAGACGACGATCCCGGGCGCATCGCCGGACCCGACGATGACCTTCGTCATCGGCATCGACGTCTCGACGACCGCCACCAAGGCGGTCCTCATCGACGAGGCGGGGCACGTGCGTGGCATCGGCGTGCGCGAATACGCGTACGCCGTGCCCGAGCCGCTCTGGAGCGAGCAGGATCCCGAGCTGTGGTGGGCCGGCGCCGTCGGCGCAGTCAGGGATGTGCTGACCGCCACGGGCACGCCGGGTGAGGCGGTCGAGGCCATCGGCCTGACCGGCCAGATGCACGGCCTCGTCCTCCTCGACGAGGCTGGCACCGTCCTTCGGCCGGCCATCCTCTGGAACGACCAGCGGACCGGCGCCGAGTGCGACCTCATCCGGTCCGTGGTCGGGCCGGCACGGCTCATCGAGGTCACCGGCAACGACGCGCTGCCAGGCTTCACCGCACCCAAGCTGGTCTGGGTCCGCGACCACGAGCCCGCGACGTGGTCGCGCATCGCGCACGTGCTCCTGCCCAAGGACTACCTCCGCCTGCGCCTGACCGACGGGTACGCGCTAGACAAGGCGGACGGCGCGGGCACGTTGCTCTTCGACCTGGCGGCCCGGGACTGGTCGGCGGAGGTCCTTCGTGCGTTGGCCATCGACCCCGCCTGGATGCCTGCCACGTTCGAGGGGCCGGAGGTGACCGGGACCGTCAGCTCCACGGCCGCTGCATCGACGGGCCTGCGCGCTGGCACGCCGGTCGTCGCCGGCGGGGGCGACCAGTCGGCCAATGCGGTCGGCGTCGGGGCCGTCTCCGAGGGCACGGTGGCGCTCTCGTTGGGCACATCGGGCGTCGTCTTCGCGACCACGGACCGACCGATCCACGAGCCGCTCGGCCGCGTCCACGCCTTCTGTCACGCTGTCCCGGGTCGCTGGCACCTGATGTCCGTCATGCTCTCGGCCGCCGGCAGCCTGCGCTGGTATCGCGACGCCATCGCGCCGGGAATGCCCTTCGGCGATCTGGTGGCCGAAGCGGCCGAGGTGCCCGCGGGCAGCGACGGGCTCCGCTTCCTGCCCTACCTGACAGGCGAGCGCAACCCGCATGTGGATCCGTTGGCGCGGGGCGCCTTCATCGGCCTGACCGCGACCCACGGGCGTCGGCACCTGACGCGGGCTGTCCTGGAGGGCGTCGCCTTCGGTCTGCGCGACGGGCTGGCGTCGATGCTCGATGCCGGCATGCCGATGCCCGAGCAGATCCGTGCCTCGGGCGGTGGCATCGTCAGCCCCCTCTGGCGCCAGATCCTGGCCGACGTCCTGGGTGTCGAGATCGCGACCGTCAGCACGTCCGAGGGCGCGGCCTATGGGGCGGGCCTGCTGGCGGCCGTGGGAGCGGACTGGTTCCCGTCGGTCGAGACGGCGGCCGCAGCCCTGGTCACGGCCACACCGGCGGCGACGCCGGGCTCGGACGCGGTCGCCTACGCCGGGGCCTATGCCATCTACCGGGACCTGTATCCAGCGCTGGCGCCGATCTTTCCTCGCCTGGCTGGCTGACGACCATCGGGAATTGCGGTGGGCGGGACCCTTCGACGGCGGTCGGTCAGCCGCTCAGTTCGATGGCCGCCTTGTCCTTCTCGGTCACCTCGTCGGGCTTCTTGCCCAGGATGATCATGCCGAGCACGTCGTCCGGGGTGACGCTGGCCTTCTCGACGGTGTCCACGATCTGGCCGTGGTACATGACGCTGATCCGGTCGGAGAGGTCGAAGACGTCGTGGATGTCGTGGCTGATGAGGAAGATGCCGATGCCCTCGTCCTTGAGCTGGCGGATGAGGTTGCGGACCTGGGCCGTCTCGGCCGGCCCGAGCGCGGCGGTCGGCTCGTCCATGATCAGGATCCTGGCGTTGAAGTAGACGGCCCGGGCGATGGCGACCGCCTGACGCTGGCCGCCGGACAGCGACTTGACGGGGGAGACGAAGTTCTTGAAGTTCGGGTTCAGGCGGCCCATCACCTTCCGCGTGGCATCCTCCATCGCCCCGTCATCGAGGGTTCCCCACCTCGTCGTCATCTCCCGTCCCAGGAACACGTTGGCCGGCGCATCGACATTGTCGGCCAGGGCCAGCGTCTGGTAGATGGTCTCGATGTTGTAGGCCTTGGCGTCGCGCGGGTTCGAGATGGAGACCCGTTCGCCGTTGACCTTGATCTCGCCGGAGTCAGCCGGATGGGCTCCCGAGAGGACGCGCATGAGCGTCGACTTGCCGGCGCCGTTGCCACCGACGAGGCCGACCACCTCGCCGGCGTAGAGGTCGATCGAGACCTCGCGCACGGCATGGACGCCACCGAACGCCACGTTGATGTCCTGCATCTCGACGAGCGGGGTGCGTTCGGCGACGGTCATCTCACGCTCACGATCCACCGCCTCGACGGCGGTTATACGTGTCGAAACCCACGGCGATGACGAGGACGATCCCGGCCACGATGTTCTGGATGGACGAGTTGACGCCGTTGTAAGCCAGTCCGTACGCCAGCGCCGCCATCACGAATGCGCCGAGGACCGCGCCCGGGATGGTGCCGATGCCGCCGGCGAATGACGTACCTCCGACCACCGCCGCCGCGATCACGTACAGCTCGTAGCTCTGGCCGACGTCAAGCGTGGCTCCGTCGAGCCGAGCGGCTGCGATCGCCGCTGAGATCGCGCACAGGACGCCCATCAGCATGTAGATCTTCACGAGCGTCCAGCGCGTGTTGATACCGGCCAGCTCCGCGGCATCGGGATTGCCGCCGTAGGCGTAGACATATCGTCCGAAGCGTCTCCTGTTGGCCACGAACGTCATCAGCAGCGTCACCGCGATCAGGATGACGACCGGCCACGGGAAGCCGACGGGGATCCTGAGGCCGCCGGGAGGCTCCACGATGCCGTGCTCCTGGGCGTACCTGGTGGCGGCGCCCGGTGGCCAGAAGTTGTCGTTCGCGAAGGCAGCCAGGCCGAGCAGGACGAGGCAGCCCACGGCTCCGAGCAGGACCTCGGCCCACAAGGGACGGACCGGGAAGCCGAACCTGCGTCGCTGCCGTCGGTTGTAGGCGAGGAGCCCGACGATGACCACGCAGCCGATGATGGCCAGCCCCCAGGTGGCGGTCGCTCCGACGGACCCCTGGGCATTGCCGCTCATGAGCAGGAAGGTCGGATCCAGCCCGGAAACCGCCGCGCCCTGGGACTGCACCCAGACGATGCCCCGGAACGCGAGGAGGCCACCGAGCGTGACGATGAACGAGGGCACGCCGATGTAGGCGATGATGAACCCCTGGACGGCCCCGATCAGGACACCCAGGCCGACGCCGATACCCAGGGCGATGAGCCAGCGGAAAGGAAAGTCCGCCCCGATCCCGACGAATGAGAGCCAATCGGTCATCAGCAAGGCGTACGTCATCGCGATGATGCCGACCAGGGACCCGACCGAGAGGTCGATGTTCCGAGCCACGATGACCAGGACCATGCCCGTGGCCAGGATGGCGACGCCGACCGCCTGGATGGCGAGCGTGGTCATGTTCGTGGGCGCCAGGAACGTGCCGCCCGACGCGACATGGAACCCGAGCAGCAGAGCGATCAGCGCGACGAGCATGCCGAACAGGCGGGTGTCGATCTCGGCGGCCGCCAGGGCTCCACGGAGGGAGAAGCCCGGTGCGGCGGGAGCCTGATCGGGAGTGGTGCTGGCGACGTCAGTCATGGCTCACCCTGTCGCCTGGATGGATGGTGTTGCGCCCTGCGCACGCGCGGGTCTCCGCGTGTTGCGCAGGGCGCCTATGTCACCGGGTTACTGGACTACTGGCAGTCCGGCCCTCCCGGGTCGGTGGGCTGGACACCCTTGCAAATGTCCTCCTTGGTCGCGTACCAGCCGGTCGTGACCTTGTCGAGGTCCTCGGCCAGGAGCGGCGTCGGCTGGAGGATGATCGACTTGACGGTGATCTCGTCACCGGTATCCGGCTTGCCGTCCGGTCCCGGCGTCACGAAGTCCGTCGCCGTGTTCCCGGCAAGGGGCGCGACCGACGCATCGACGTCGACGGTGACCTCACCCATGGCTGTGCCAGCACAGAGCTGGAGGGCGGCCTGTCCAGCGGCCTTGCCGAGCTCGTTGCTGTTCTTCCAGACGTCGACATACTGCTTGCCCAGGGCAAGGTTGTTCAGGTTGGCTGGATCACCATCCTGGCCGCTGACCGGCGGGAACCCATAGTTCTTGGCCTCGAGGGCACGCACCACGCCGAGCGCCGTGCTGTCGTTCTCGGCCAGGAAGGCATCGATCTTGACGTTATCCTGGACCGCTCGGTCGATGATGGCTTCCACGTTCTTCTGGGCTGTCGCGGTATCCCAGCCGTTCGTGTACGCCCCCTCTGCCGGCCCGACGATCTTGATGTCGCCTGATGCGATCTTGTCCTTCAGGCCCGCCTGATCCCAGCCCAGCGGGAGGAACGTCGAGGCATTGGCGTCGCCCGGGTCGCCCTTGACGAGCACATAGTTGCCGGTCGGCACCTTGGCCAGGATCGCCTCGGCCTCAGCCTTGCCGACGCCGATATTGTCGAAGGTGATGTAGAGCACGTCCGGGTCATCGATGAGCCGGTCGTAGGCGATGACCGGGATGCCGTTGTCCTTTGCCTTCTGGACCGCAGGCAGGATGGCCTGCTTGTCCTGGCCAAGAAGGATGAGGACCTGGGCACCCTGCGAGATCAGGGTGTCGACGTCGGTCAGCTGCCGCTGGTTGTCCTGGTTCGCGTCCGGGTCACCGACGACCGTCCCCCCGCCGCCCTCGATCGCCGCGAACATCGCGGGCTTGTCCGTCGCCGCCCAGCGCGGCTGCTGGAAGTTGTTCCACGAGATGCCGACCTTGCATTCTGCGGCGGCGGACGGGCTCGCCGCCTCGCTCGGGGCGGTCGTCGCACCGCCGGTGGTCGCGCCGGCACTCGGGCTCGCCCCACCCCCTCCGCAGGCGGTGAGGACGATCATGGCGCTCGCAGCGAGCACCACGATTCGCTTCTTGAACATAGGTCGCTCCTCCTCGGGTTGCCCTATTTGAATGACCGGGACGCATCCAGGTTGACGTCTTCGGGACGTACGACGCTCGCTAGGCTACCACCCTCCGATCTTCAGGAGAAGTTCCAGGTCCCCACGCTGTGCGCGGGGCTGTGTCGCTCGCACTCATGCGCTCGCCAGCGCGGCCAGCGCTGACCGAGGCCCGAGCCAGGCGGCAGGATCCGCTAGCAGCGGCTCGATGGCCAGCTCGGCCGCGCCGAGCAGTGGCGCGTCATCCCCCAGGGTGGCCGCCGTGACACGCACCAGGTCGCGCGGTGCCGCCAGGGCTCGACGGTCCAGCTCAGCCTCGACGATCGCGCCGACATACGGCGCCAGCCGTGCGAAGCGGCCACCGAGGACGATGAGGCGGGGGTCGAAGATGTTGACCAGGCCCGCCAGACCGATGCCCAGCCACGTGCCGACGTGGTCGATGGCGGCCAATGCGAAGGGATCGCCAGCGTCGGCTGCGGCCAGCACAGCATCGACAGCAGGCCGTCCGCCGTCGGCGGGGCGGCCGGCCAGGCGAAGCAGGACGCCCTCCCCGATCTCCGTCTCCCAGCAGCCGATGGCGCCGCAGCCGCAGGTCGCCCCGACCGGGTTGACCGGGATGTGGCCGATCTCGCCGCCGTAGCCCGCCACGCCGGTCAGCGGTCGGCCGTCGACGATGATGCCGCCGCCGACGCCGACCTCGCCCGAAACATAGAGCACGTCGTCGGCACCCAGCGCGGCGCCTCGTCGCGACTCCCCCAGGGCCCCCATGTCCGCCTCGTTGGCAACCGTGACCGGCACGTCCGTCTCCAACGCGGCCGCCACGCGCTCCACCAGCGCGACGTCGGTCCAGCCGAGATTGGGGGCCTTACGGATGAGCCCGTCGTCCCGTCGGACCACGCCAGCCACGGCGATGCCGATGCCGACCACCGCATCCGCGTCGATGCGTCCCGGCCGAACCCTGCGGACGAGAGCAGCCAGGTCGGCCACGACCGCGTCGACCGAGCTTTGGCCACGTCGGCGATCGATACGGCGTCGCCCGATGACCTCCCCGGCGGGCCCGACGTGCGCAGCTGCCAACGAGTCGACGGCGATCTCCATGGCCAGGACCGTGACGTGCTCGCGGTCGAGCGATACGACCGGCGATGGCCGACCTGGGACACCGAGCGGCGCCGGCCGCTCCTCCGTCACCAGCCCGGCCGCATAGAGCTCGCCGACATGGCTGCGGATGGCGCTCCGGGTCAGGCCCGTGCGCGCGACGAGCTCCGAGCGGGAGAGCGGCCCACGCGCGTGCAACACACGGACGATCGCGCTCAGGTTGGCGCGTCGGACGGTCTCGCTGCGCTGGCCGCTCTCAAGGTCTCGCATCGACGATGGCGTGGCCCCCTCGGTCGAACAGGTTTGTGTTCGTCTCGTTCAAATGGCGCCCGGAGACTCTACCATGCGTCGACACCTGTCAAGCAAGGGAGAGCACCATGGGCATGCTGGAAGGGCGAGTCGCTCTCATCACCGGGGCGAGCCGGGGTATCGGGGCCGCCATCGCCCGGTCGTTCGCCGCCGAGGGCGCCCGCCTGGGCCTCGCCTCCCGGAGCGGCGCGGATCTGGGACTGGACCAGGTCGTCGCGACCTCATGCGACGTCCGCGACGCGACCCAGCTGGTGGCCGCGGCGGATGCCACGGCCGATCGCTTCGGTGGCATCGACATCCTGGTCATCAACGCCGGCGTCGGCGCCTACGGGCCGTTCCTGGAGCTGCCGGCGGCGGATCTCGAGGCGATGATCGACATCAACGTCAAGGGCGCCCTCTACTCCGCCCGCGCGGCGCTACCCTGGCTGCTCAAGAGCAAGGCCGCCGACGTGGTCACGATCGCCAGCGAGGCGGGTCGTCGTGGCCTGCCATACGAGGCCACCTACTGCGCCTCGAAGTTCGCCCAGGTGGGCTTGACGAGGGCGCTCGACCACGAGCTGCGCGAGCACGGCATCCGGTGCACGAGCGTCTGCCCCGGCGGCGTGGCGACCGATTTCGCGATGGGCCATGGGCGGACGCCGGAGATGCCGCAGCTGGCGGGCATGATGCGTCCCGAGGATGTGGCGGAGGCGGTCCTGTTCGTCGTCACGCGGCCGCGCAGCCATCGGATCCTCGAGGTCGCCTTCCGACCCGTGACCGAGACCTCGTGGGGGTGATCGAGGCATGAGTGAGCTCCGCTGGGGCGTCGTCTCGACGGCCAACATCGCGGACCAGAAGGTCATCCCCGGCATGCGCAAGTCGCCCCGTAGCCGGGTCGTCGCCATCGGCTCACGCGACCTCGAGCGAGGTCGCCTGGTGGCCGAGCGCCATGGCATCGAGCGGGTCCACGGTTCGTATGCCGCCCTCCTCGCCGACTCCGGCGTGGATGCCGTCTACATCCCCCTGCCGAACCACATGCACCCCGAGTGGACGAAGGCTGCCGCCCGGGCCGGCAAGCACGTGCTGTGCGAGAAGCCGCTGGCCATGACGGCAGCCGACGCTGAGTCCATGATCGAGGTCTGCGAGGCCGAGGGCGTGCGGCTCATGGAGGCGTTCATGTACCGCCTCCATCCCTCATGGGTGGCGGTCCGCGAGCTCATCGCGGCCGGCCGCATCGGCCGCTTGACCGCCGTCCACAGCTGGTTCTCCTACTTCAACGACGACCCCGCCAACATCCGCAACATCCGGTCCGTCGGGGGCGGGGCGCTGTACGACATCGGGTGCTACCTAGTGAACCTCTCGCGGATGCTCTTCGGTGTCGAGCCGGTTGACGTCCAGGCGGTCATGACGCGGGATCCGACGAGCGGCGTGGACGTCGTGACCAGTGCCCTGCTCACGTTTCCGGCCGGGACAGCCACGTTCACCTGCTCGACGCGATTGGAGCCCGACCAGCAGGTCCATGTCTACGGCACCGAGGGTCGCATCTCCCTCGGCATCCCGTTCAACATCCCGCCGGATCGGCCGACCCAGGTCTTCCTGACCGCCGGCGGTGATCCGCCCGTGGCGCCTGATACGCAGGTCCTGACCTTCGAGACGGCCGACCCCTATGCCGTCGAAGCCGAGGCCTTCGCCACCGCCATCCTCGACGGCCTGCCGACGCCGGTGGCACCCACGGATGCGGTCGCCAACCTGCGCGTCATGGAACGGATCTTCGCCGCAGGCGATCGCTAGGCTTAGGCCGCCATCACGGCAGCGCCGTGCCGTCGAAGTAGGACATGGCCCTGGCCATCGCATCCTTGCCGCAGATGGCTCCGATCTTGCGGCCCTCGAAATCGTCGGCCGGGATGTGGATGCCCATGAAGAGTCGCGAGATCCCGGCCTGATCCGCGGCGTCGAAGTACGTCGCCCATTGCAGGGTGACGTCCTCCGTCGGCCCTTCTTCGTGCTTCAGCTCACCCTTCTTGGTCGTCCATTCGGACAGGCCGCCGGGGAAGTACGGGTCACCGGTGAAGGCTGTCATGACCTCGGCCGCGGCACGGCTGAAGGTGCTGTGGCCCGAGACGTAGCCGGCGAACGCGGGTGTCACGAAGGTCGATCGCTGGTAGGGCACCCAATCCACGGCACGGATCCATCCGACACCGCTCGTTTCCGTCTCCGGATCCTTGGGGAAGCCGCGCCACGCCTTGATGGCGATCTCCCCGACGTGATCCTTGAGCGCTTCGTGCCGTTGCCCAGGCGCGCTCGAAGCGGTGGTGATGACTTCGATCAGGCCTGGCTCGAGCGGCAGTCCATCAGGATCGTATGCAGGCCCCGACGGGTCGCTCGACTGGCCCTTGCCACCCATGTAGCGGATCATCGAGATCGGTCGCGCCGAGTCGTAGAAGCCCTTCAGGCCCCAGGCTGCGATGGCGGCATCGTGGGTCGCGCCGTTGAGCGCCATGTACAGTTTGGCGTCCCACTCGAGCCGGTCCACGGGCTCGCCGGTGCCGCCGATGCGGAGCTGGTCGCCGAGCGCATCCGAGGCCGTATTGGCGACCACGTTCCAGTGGCCGGGCGGCGTCTCCGACTTCGGCCCGTCCGCCCAGAACTCGGCCAGCGCGCGTGCGAAGTCGGCCCGCGCCACGACGTGCGGCTCGTAAGGCTCTCCCGTGGCTGGGTTGACCTCATAGCCGTTCCCGTCGTTGGTGCCGAGCGCGTTGTCGCCCTGCGAGGCCGGGCTGATGTCGATCGTCACGCCGTCGGTCGCATCGAGCTCGCCGCTCCGGCGGATGATCTCCACGGCCTGGGCCTTGAAGTCGCTGTCGCTGGCCGGATCGCCCAGGCGTGGCGGGGGGCCCGGGTCGATCGGCGTGCCGGCCTCGGACTCCGGCAGCGCGAAGCCCTTGACGTGCCCCCAGTAGGGCCCGATGAAGCTTTGCACCTGGCCCGGGATGGGCAGGCCGTTCTGGGCGATCTGCTCGGCCAGCGCGAGCGGTTGCCAGCGACTGGGGTCGTTCATGACTGTGCCCGACTTGGCCACCTCGAGCGGGTCGTTGACCGACTTGTAGCTGGGGTCCTTGTAGCGCTCCTCCTCGTGAGCGCCGTCCGCCTCGCCGTAGGCCAGGACGGCCGCCGCGATGCGATTGCCCAGCGCCCCGGGGGAGTCGCCCTCGGCCGTCACGTAGTCGGTCTTGTAGCAGAGCTTCGCCATCGTGGCGTCGAGCTCCTCCTGAGCGGTCTGGAGGTCCGAGACGGTCCCGTAGCGCCAGGAGAGGATGCGGTAAGCGGCGAAGGACATGGCCGCCTCCCGCGCCGCCTTCGCGTCGCTGGCGGAGTGCTTCTCGTTCACGAAGTAACCGTCGGCGTCCGGGTCATATGCCGCCCAGGCGTCCCACATGGCTGCCGCCGTGTGGAAGAGATTGCGCGCGTGGACGGTCGGCGCGGGCACGACCTGGCGGATGAGGCTCAGGACCTGCTCGTCCCACACCCGGGCCACCGAGTGGCCACCGAGATCGGCGCGCTGGCAGTCCTTGACCGTATAGGCCTCGGCCTGCTCGCACGCCGCCAGCGAGCCGGCGATCAGGACGACCGCGGCCAGCGTGGCCAGCCATCGGCGGAAGGGCGTGCGAGGTCGGAACGGCACGGTCTGCTCCCACGGTGCGACGTTCAGCGGATCGGACACGTCGACCTCCTCCGATCGGCACGTCCGGATGACATCCCCGAGCCGGTTGGGGCCAGGCCAGCCTCCCGGCCCGGCTCCCGCCCGCTGCCGAGGATGAGGCCCGCGCGACGCCTTCGTCAAGCGAGCCGACCTCCGTGTGCTTCAATGCCCCGATGCCGGCATCCGCAGACCATCGGGCCCGTCGCCGATCGACCTGGCTGGCGATCGCGGCCGTGGTCGCGGTGCTGGCGGGATCGGCCGTCGTCATCGCCGCGCTCGCCATCCCAGCCATGATGCGGGGCGTGACGCCCACCGCTGCGCTCGGTGCGCCGCGCTTCATCGAGGAGGCTGAAGCGGCCGGCCTCGACCATAGCTATGAGGGGGAATTCGCGTACTTCGTCGGCGGCGGAGTAGCCGCCTTCGACTGCGACGATGACGGTCGCCCTGACCTATACCTGGCCGGCGGCAGCAGGCCGGCCGCCCTGTTCCGCAATACGAGCCCGGTCGGCGGTGCCCTCCGGTTCGAACCCCAGGCCGACCCGGACACCGATCTCGACGCGGTCACGGGCGCCTATCCGCTCGACATCGATAGCGATGGCATCCTCGACCTGGCGGTCCTGCGGCTCGGTGAGAATGTGCTCCTGAGGGGGACCGGCGACTGCGGCTTCGAGCGGGCCAACGAAGCCTGGGGCTTCGACGGCGGCGAGGCGTGGACGACGGCCTTCAGCGCGACCTGGGAAGCAGGAGCGAGCTGGCCGACACTCGCCTTCGGCAACTACTACGACGAGGCATTCACCGACCCGGGCGACCTCTGCCAGGACAATGCGGTCGTGCGCCCGGCGGTCAGCGCCGCCGGCTTCGGCCCACCGTCATCCCTGGGCCCATCCTGGTGTGCGCTCTCGATGCTCTTCAGCGACTGGGGCCGCACCGGTCAGCGTGATCTGCGGGTCAGCAACGACCAGCACTACTACGCTCCTTACACGAAGGGCGAGGAGCAGCTCTGGCGGTTCTCACCGGGTAGACCGCCGGTGCTCTACACGCGCGACGACGGCTGGCAGCTCCAGCGAATCTGGGGCATGGGCATCGCCAGCCAGGACCTGGATGGCGACGGGAAGCCCGAGATCTACCTGACGAACCAGGGTGACAATCGGCTGCAGACCCTCATCGATGGCGCCACGGGACCCGACTATCGCGACATCGCCCTCGCTACGGGGGTCACGGCTCACCGGCCGTACACGGGTGACGACGACCGCAGGTCGACGGCCTGGCACGCGGAGTTCCAGGATGTCAACAACGATGGCTGGATGGACCTCTTCGTGGCCAAGGGCAATGTCGAGGTCATGCCCGACTATGCCTGGGACGATCCGAGCAACTTGCTCATGGGTCAGCCCGACGGGACCTTCGTCGAGGGCGGCGAGGCGGCCGGCATCGTCGACTACGCCCGAGGACGGGGTGCCGCCGTCATCGACCTGAACCTCGACGGGCTGCTCGACATCGTCGAGGTCAAGCGGCGCGAGAACGTGCGGCTCTGGCGCAGCTTGGGCGCTGGATCAGCGGACGCGAGCCAGGCGGCGCCGATGGGGCACTGGGCGGCCGTCAAGCTCGAACAGCCGGCGCCGAACACCGACGCCATCGGCGCCTGGGTCGCCGTCAAGGTCGGCGACCGGATCATCGAGCGCGAGCTGACCGTCGGTGGCGGTCATGTCAGCGGTCAGCTCGGCTGGATCCATTTCGGGCTCGGTCCGGCCGACAGGGCAGAGGTTCGCGTGCAGTGGCCCGACGGCGAAGTCGGGCCTTGGCTGCCGCTGACGGCCGACGGCTTCTCCATCATCGACCGCGGCGCAGACGCGGTCCGGTCCTGGACGCCCGATGGCGAGTGAGTCCGGGATGCCGACCAGGGCTCGTCTGACGGAGATCGCGTTGCCCGACTTCGGCCTACCGGAAACGATGCCGACCATCGAGCCGGCGACCTACCGCGCGCGCCTCGAGCGACTCCGCGAGCGGGCGGAGTGGCGTGGTTACCACCGTATCGTGGTCTTCGCGGACCGCGAGCACAGCGCCAACATGAGCTACCTGACCGGCTTCGACCCGCGCTTCGAGGAGGCGGTCCTGGTGGTCGGACCGAGCGCCGACCCGGCCATCCTCGTGGGCAACGAGTGTTTCGGCACGGCCGGCGCCGCGCCGCTGGCGATGCGTCGCATCCTCTTCCAGGACCTCAGCCTGCCAGGCCAGCCACGCGATCGCTCGCGCCCGTTGGCCGCCATCCTGGCCGACGAGGGCATCGGGCCCGGCAGTCGGATCGGTATCGTGGGCTGGAAGACGTACGCGGATCGAGCGAGTATGGAGGTGCCGGCCTTCCTGGTCGACGAGCTTCGCGGCCTGGTCGGTGCGTCCGGCATCGTCGAGAACGCCAATGACCTGCTCATCGACGCGGCCGATGGGCTGCGGGTCATCAATGAGGTCGAGCAGCTCGCCTACCTCGAATGGGCCGCCTGCCAGACGTCGCGCGGCGTGCGCGACTTGCTGTTCGGCCTCCGTCCAGGGCTCAATGAGCAGGAGGCCGTCCGCCTCCTGGGCTGGAACGGGTCGCCGCTCTCCTGCCACCTGATGCTCACGGCGGGGCCGCGCGCCGCCCTCGGGCTGTTGAGCCCCGGCGATCGTGCCATCGAGCGCGGAGACCCCTTCACCGTGGCCTTCGGCATCTGGGGTGCCCTCAACTGTCGAGCCGGCTTCGTGGTCGAGGATTCGCGTGAGCTGCCTGCCGGCATCGGTGATTACGTCGAGCGGCTCGTGGGTCCCTACTTCGAGGCTATCGCGGCCTGGTACGAGGCGCTTCACGTGGGGCAACGCGGGGGGACCCTGGCCGCGATCATCGATCGCCATCTCGGCCACCCATTCTTCGGCGTGATGCTCAATCCCGGCCACCAGATCCATCTCGACGAGTGGGTCAATTCGCCGATCGCGGGGGGCTCGAACGTCGAGCTCCGTTCCGGCATGGCCTTCCAGGTCGACGTCATCCCGGCCACCGGGACCGACTACTTCACGACCAATATCGAGGATGGCATCGCGCTCGCCGACGCCTCGCTGCGCGACGCCTTCGCCTCTGCATACCCGGGTGCCTGGGGTCGCATCGAGGCGCGCCGCGCGTTCATGCTGGAAGCGCTAGGCATCGCGTTGCACCCCGATGTGCTGCCTTTCTCGAACATCCCGGCCTATCTGCCCCCATTCATCCTTCGGCCGGACCGGGCGATGACGCTGGCCGGTTGACGGTGGAAGAGATCCGCATCGGTGGTGCGCTTCTCGAGGTCGTCGTGCTGCCAGCGTTGGGGGCACGACTGCATCGCATCCGAGCTTTCGGGCACGACCTCCTGCGGGCGCCGGACGATCCAGATCACCATCGCGAGGACCCGTTCATGTGGGGCGGCTACGTCATGGCCCCGTGGTGCAACCGCATCGAGCCCGAGCCGGTCATGGCCGCCGGTCGGACGATCGAGATCGGTGCCAACTTCGTCGATGGCACGGCCATCCACGGACAGGTCTACGTGCGCCCATGGCAGGTCGAAGGTCCTGGCTCGTTCGTCGTCCGTGGCGGAGGCGACGGCTGGCCGTGGCACTACGAGGTCCAGGAGCGCATCGAGGTCGTCGGCGCCGAGGTCCGGATCGCGCTGGCGCTGACCAATCTCGACGATGGGCCGATGCCGGCCGGCATCGGCCTCCATCCCTGGTTCCTCGGTCCGATCGAGGTCGCGATACGGGGCGA
Source organism: Candidatus Limnocylindrales bacterium (assembly GCA_040514195.1). Taxonomy (GTDB): domain Bacteria; phylum Chloroflexota; class Limnocylindria; order Limnocylindrales; family CSP1-4; genus CSP1-4. The sequence continues at coordinate 14,757 of JBEVDC010000113.1, forward strand.
CGTCGTCTATGACCCGAACACCGACTCCCCGGCGCGCCCGGCGCCGGTCGCGGGCCGGACCGACCTGCGCCGCCTCGCGCCGATGCCCGAGGGACTCGACGCGACTTGGTCGGCGATCGGCGACCCGCCGGTAGAGCTGCACTGGCCGACCCTTGGCATCCGGGCCGTGATGGTCGTCCAGGCTCCCGTCATCAACATCGTCGCGGCCAACCCCGCGGGCGCTGGAGCTGTCGCCGTCGAGCCGGAGACCCATGCCCCACGCGGGCTTCGCCGGCTGCTCGACGGCCAGCCGGACGCGATGGCGATTCTCGATCCGGGCGCGACTCTGGCCCTGAGCCTGACGCTCGCCTTCACCAGGGAAGCGTCGGCCAGATGACAGGCGCGTCGCTCGGCGACCCGCGATGATGGGCGGGTGACGTCCCCGGAGGTCCCAGAGGCCGGCGGCACCGAAGCCCCTGGCGAGCCGGTCGCGCGCGGCAACCGCAACGAACGCTCGCGGAGCGGCTGGCTGGGCCTTGTGCTCGGGCGCATCGGCGACGACCGGATCCTCGTCGCGGCCGCCTGGCTGACCATCCTCATCGCGACCACGGCGATGATCGCCAGCGCCATGCGGTCGGATGCCGTGGCGCGATCCGCCATCCTGCAGGTGCTCCAGGACGCGCCCATCGGAGAGGCCGCCCTGGAGGTGGCTGTCTCGGCGCATCCAGAGGACGCCGACCAGACCGACGCCATCGTCCGGCAGGAGCTTGCCCGGGCCCTCGGATCGGCGAGGGGCACGACCTGGGCTTCGGGGAGGTCGGATGGGTATCGCTTCGGCGGCCGAGGGGATCGGGACGTCCTCGTGTTCGGCTTTGCCGAGCAGCTGGTCGACCATGGGCGTCTCGTGGCTGGCGACTGGCCCCCGAGCCAGGCCGAGGCGGACGGCACGATCGTGGTAGCCCTGTCGTCCGCGGCCGCCTCGCAACTTGGCCTCCAGCTCGGTTCTCAGCTCACCGTCGAGGGCCGAGGCGTCGACGGCGTGGCCGTGCCGATCCGCGTCGGCGGCATCTACGAGCCGATCGACCCTCTTGACCCCTACTGGTGGTCCGACCCGCTGGCGCTGGAGGGCCGCGTCACCGAGCGTGGCTTCACGACGCTCGGGCCGCTGATGGTCGACCGGTCGCTGGTCCTCGGGCGGCTGACCGACCTGTGGAGCGAGCTGCGCTGGCGGACCCTGCCCGACGGCGCCTCGATCGATCCGGGCAACGTCGGTTCGGTGGCGGGCGGCCTGCGCAACCTGGCCAAGCG
>JBEVDC010000206.1:0-3772 GCA_040514195.1 Candidatus Limnocylindrales bacterium
TCGGCTCGAGCCTGATGGGCGTCCTGTACATCCTGGACGAGCCCTCCATCGGCCTCCATCAGCGCGACAATGCCAAGCTCATCGCCACGCTCACCCGCCTGCGTGACCTGGGCAACACGCTCCTCGTCGTGGAGCACGACGAGGAGACCATCCGGACCGCCGACTGGGTGCTCGACATCGGACCTGGCGCCGGCGAACACGGCGGCGAAGTCGTCGCGTCTGGGCCGCTGGAAGCGATCCTGGCCGAGCCGCGCTCGATCACCGGCGCCTTCCTGCGTGGCGAGCGCACGGTCCCGGTGCCCGAGCGCCGCAGGACCGGCAGCGGCCGCGGCCTCCTCGTCCGCAACGCTCGTGCGCACAACCTCAAGGGCATCGACGTCCGTTTCCCCCTCGGCACGTTCACGGTCGTGACCGGTGTCTCGGGGAGCGGCAAGAGCACGCTCGTGACCGAGATCCTGTACCGAGCCCTGGCGCGCCACCTGAACGGCGCCTCGGCCGAGCCGGGCCCGCACGACGGCATCGACGGTATGGACGTCATCGACAAGGTCATCGAGATCGACCAGAGCCCGATCGGGCGCACGCCGCGATCGAACCCAGCCACATACACGGGCCTCTTCGGCCCCATCCGTGAGCTATTCGCGGCCACGCCCGACGCTCGCGTGCGTGGCTACAAGGCCGGCCGCTTCAGCTTCAACGTCAAGGGTGGCCGCTGCGAGGACTGCAAGGGCGACGGGATCATCAAGATCGAGATGCAGTTCCTGCCCGACGTTTACGTCCCGTGCGAGGTGTGCAAGGGCAAGCGCTACAACCGCGATGCGCTCGAGATCCACTATCGCGGCCGGTCGATCGCCGATGTCCTGGAGATGACGGTCGCCGAGGCGCTCGAGGTCTTTGCCGCCGTCCCGACCGTGCGCAACAAGCTGCAGACCCTGTTCGACGTGGGGCTCGGTTACATCCACCTCGGCCAGCCGGCGACCACGCTGTCCGGCGGTGAGGCCCAGCGCGTCAAGCTCTCGACCGAGCTCTCGCGGCGTGCCACCGGCCGGACCGTCTACCTCCTCGACGAACCGACCACCGGCCTCCACTTCGCCGACGTCGAAAAGCTCCTCCAGGTCCTCCATCGGCTAGTGGAACAGGGCAACTCGGTCGTCGTCATCGAGCACAACCTGGACGTCATCAAGACCGCCGACTGGCTCATCGACCTGGGGCCGGCCGGTGGCGCCAGGGGCGGCGAGGTGATCGCCCTCGGGACACCCGAGCAGGTCGCGACGACGGCCGGCTCGGCGACCGGCGAGTACCTGGCGCGGGTCCTGCGGGGTGAGCCACTGGTGCCGCTCAGCGACGTGACCTTCGCCGAGGCCGCCGGACGGAGCAGCCGTCGGGCGCAGGCCGTCGGCGGGGGCAACGGCCACCGGCAGGTCACAGCCCGCCCGAAGCGCGCCCAGGCGGTGCCGCGCGCCTGACGGGCTACCATGCGCCGATGCCCGACATCGAGTACGCCTTTCTCGCCGACGCCGCCGAGGCCCAACCGGGCCGCAAGTTCGCCGTCCTCGGCGGCGGCGTGAGCCGGCTGGGCGGTGCCACCTTCCCGCTCCGCCACCCGCACCTCGCGCTCGTGGTCGGCCTCCGCGTAGCTACGACAGAGCTCGACGCCGATCACGAGGTTCGCTTCGTGCTCCTCCGGCCGGACGGCCAGGAGCTGACGGCCGGCGCGGCCGGGATCCGGGCCAACGGGCCCGGCGATGGCCGGGATTCGGTGCTGACCTTCAGCGTCGATCTCTGGAATCTCGTCTTCGAGTCCGCCGGTGAGCACTCCGTGCGGCTGCTGGTCGACGGGCAGGAGCGGAAGCGGCTCGACCTGATGGTCGAACGCCGCGAGGGGGCGACCGCGGCCGCGGTGATCCCGCCTTTCCCACCGCCGCCGGGGCAAGCCTGAGCCGTGGACCAGATCGGTCAGCTCCTCGACCTCATCCTCCATCCGCGCAACCTCATCGAGCCGTTCGGGCCGCTCGCCTACCTCATCCTCCTCGGCGTCCTCTTCGCGGAGACGGGCCTCTTCGCCGGCTTCTTCCTGCCCGGCGACAGTCTCCTCCTGGTGGCCGGCGTGCTGTCGGCCGAGGGGACGGGCGACTACACGCTCAACATCTGGCTCGTCATCCTCGCCTGCGTGACCGGGGCCATCCTGGGCAATCTGGTCGGCTTCTGGTTCGGCCGCAAGGTCGGTCGGCCGCTCTTCGAGCGACCCGACTCGCGCTTCTTCAAACGCAGCCACCTCGAGGCCGCCGACGCCTTCTACCGCAAGTACGGCGCCATCACCATCATCGCCGCGCGCTTCATGCCCTTCGTGCGCACCTTCGCCCCCATCGTGGCCGGCGTGAGCGACATGGACAGGCGCAAGTTCGTGCTCTACACGGTCATCGGCGCCGTGCTCTGGGGCGCCGGCCTGCCGCTGGCCGGCTACCTCCTCGGTGAGGCGATGGGCAACACCTTGGATGATCTGCTCTTGCCCATCATCGTCGTCATCGTCCTGCTTTCGGTGCTGCCGCCCGCCGTCGCCGGCTGGCGGGCAAGGCATCGTGCTGGGCCGGTCGCCGAAGCCGCGTCGGTCGAGGCCGACCCGACCCCCCAGGCAAGCCCCTCGGAGCCCATGGTCTAGCCGTCTGTCGGCTTGGCGGACTCGGCCATGACGACATCTCAAGAGGGTCGAGGGTCGACCGCATCCAGGAGAGCCGCGATGCGTTGCGCGCGAGCCGGATCCGGATCGATGGCCGGCACCGCAGCGGCAAGTCGTGCGTGGACGTCGTCCCTGACCAATGCCAGGAGCTCGGCCGTGTCTGGGTCTTTGAAGCGGTCGAGCCGCCCCAGCCGCGCCTCGATGCGCTGTTGCGCAGCGTCATCGAGATCGGGGATCTTCGCCGCGTCCTCCAACAACTCCACGGCCAGTCGCAGGTCACCCGGCGGCCAGCGCTGCCGGCCGCTCCACGGTCGCGCCAGGGCCGGCTCGGCGCGCGGCGTCGAGGTCGGTTCGCGCCCCGCCGCGGACGGCTCGACCGGCCGGCGCCGGCGGATGAGGCCCGCGGTCGGCGACCGCGGCGTGGTCGTTCGATGGGCCATCTCGCGGCGCGTGCCGACCGGATGCGCCATCGCTCGGGAGCCGTCGTACGCTCGGCGCCGACGGCGCGTGCCACCGACGCCGATGATCGGGGTCGCCAAGCGCTCGGGGATGATCGTGGCCACGGCGGCCGGGATGGTCGCGAGCCAGGCGACCGCGATGGGCAGCGGAGCCACGATGGCGATCAGCCAGACGACCCCCGCCAGCATGTAGGTACCGAAGACCAGCCACCAGACGCGCATCGATGCGCCGCGTGCCCTGAGATCCCGGCGGACCCAGGCGAGCAGCGCGGCCACGAGCGCCACCGCGAGCAGTATGGCAGCGACGGAGAGTCCCACCTTGCGCCTCCGGTCGCGTACGGTACTCCCTGCACCACGCGGGTTGTCGCCTGCCTCGCGTTGATCGCCACGCGGGCGACCTCATGGGCGCCACGCTCGGCCGAGCTCGTCTGGCTCGAACGCCTCGAAGAGGAACGGTGAGGGCGCCCCGGGGTCGTAGACGAGCACGAGGCACCGCCGCGCACGCGTCCAGGCGACATAGGCGAGGCGCCGCTCCTCCTCCATGGCGCGCCATGGTGACTCGGCTTCCGCCAGCGTCCGCGCGCTCGGGAAGACGCCTTGGTCGAGACCGATGCAGGCGACGACGTCGAACTCGAGGCCC
>JBEVDC010000021.1:0-5616 GCA_040514195.1 Candidatus Limnocylindrales bacterium
CCACTCAGCAGTCGAGCCAAGGGCATCCTCGAATCGGCCGCTAACCAGCTGGCCGCCGTACTCGAGAACGCGCGCCTCTACCGCCAGGTCGAGCGCCTCTTCCGCGCGTACCTGTCGCCCGACGTCGTCCGCACGTTGTTGGCAGATCCTGCCCGGGCTCGGCTCGGCGGAGCGAGCACCGAGGCGACCATCCTCTTCGCCGATCTGCGCGGCTACACGGCGTTCTCCGTCGGTGCCGATCCGGCTGCCATCGTCGAGCTCCTCAACCGTTACTTCGGGACGGTCGTGCCGCTCATCCTGGCTGAAGGTGGGACCGTCGCCCAGTTCGTGGGCGACGCGATCATGGCCATCTTCAATGCCCCGGTCGCGCAGCCCGATCACCCGCTGCGTGCGGCGCGCGCCGCCCTGGCCATGCAACGAGCGATCGAGGCGCTGACTGCCGAGCACCCGGCATGGCCCAGATTCCGCGTGGGCATCGAGACCGGGCCGGTGCTCGTCGGCAACGTCGGCGCGTCCGAGGTCCGGACCTTCACGGCCATCGGCGAGACGACCAACCTCGCCGCCAGACTCCAGACCTTCGCCCAGGCCGGCCATATCGTGGTCGGTCCCGCTGCGGCCGAGCGTCTGGAGGCGGTCGCCACGCTGCGGCGACTCGATCCCGTCGAGCTGAGTGGGTTCCCGGATCCGGTCACCAGCTACGAGTTGATGTCCATCCCGTAGTGGGACGAAAGGTCGATTGCCTTCGAGCGCGTCCCGCCCCTACGCTCGGCCGGCGCAGACAGGGGGATGACGCTGGAGGGCGACTCGGGACGTGCGACCGGCTGACGACCGCTGGGCGGGGCCGCCGCTTTGAGCGGCACCACGCTCCGGCTTCTGGGCGGATTCCACCTCACCATCGGTGGCCAGGCGGTGGTCCTGCCGCGCGCCGAGCAGCGCCTGCTGGCCTGCCTCGCCCTGGCCGACCGGCCGCGGCCGCGGTCGGCGATCGCCGGCCAGCTCTGGCCTGAGACCTCCGAGGCGCACGCCACGGGTCGTCTGCGGACGGCGCTCTGGCGCCTGCGTCAGGTCGGCCCCGGCCTTGCCCAGGGCATGGGCGATCAGGTCGGTCTCGGCGGCGGCGTGAGCGACGATGTCCACGAGCTGACGATCCTCGCCCACCACTTCCTCGAGGCGCCCAGCGAGGCCAACGAACAGCGACTCGTCGAGCTGGCGCGCGCGGGCGAGCTCTTGCCCGAGTGGGACGAGGACTGGCTGGCGCCGGAGCGGGAGCGGGTCCGCCAGCTTCGACTGCATGCCCTCGAGCGCTTCAGCGAGCGGCTGTCGGAGGAGGGGAGCTACGGCCAGGCCGTGGAGATCGGGCTGGCGCTGGTGGCCGACGATCCGCTACGCGAGAGTGCGCGACGGGTGCTCATCCGCGCCCACGCGGGCGAGGGCAACCTGCATGAGGCGCTGGTCCAGTACCGCGCCTACCGTGCCGTCATGCGCGAGGAGCTCGACATCGACCCGTCGCCCCAGATGGAGGCGCTCGCCAGCGAGCTCGGCATCGGGGCCTGAGATCCGAGCCGCCCAGCGCGAATCAGGACCTGAGCCGCTCGGCTGCAGCGGCCTGAGCCGCCCGCCTGGACCTGCCGGGCGTGACGAGAGGGCCGCACGTGGCGGCCCTCTCGTACGTGTCGGCCGAGGAGGGGGCGGCCTCCCAGCCTGTGGCTACTTCGGCGGACGGGGGACCAGGCAGGTCACGCTGGCTTCGTTGCCGGAGCCGTCGGTGGCCGTCACAACGGCGTCGCCGGGGCTCACGATGTGAGCGATGACTGCGCCGGCCTGGCCGTTCTCGCTGCCGATCTTCTTGCTGACCGGATCTGCTCCGTCAGCCTGGGTGTACTTGATGACATCGCCACTCCGGAACGGCGAACCGCTCGGCCTGACGAGGCCATTGACGTCGATGTCGATGGATGCGGTCGGCCAGACATCGTCGCTGGCCACCAGGAGGTAGAAGCCGTCCTCGTTCTGGCCACCCTTGGGTCCAGGCAACGTCGTGCTGCCGGCGGGTGGGATGTTCTTGCCGTGGGGGTTGACGAACTCGCGGCACGCCACCACCGGCGGTGTGGTGTCGATCCAGTTCTTCTCCACGGTCTCGCAGACCTCGGCGTCGCCGATGTCCAGGCAGGCCTCGATCTCGTCCGTGCCGAGGCTGCCCGGCGCCACGGGGACGTCATAGGTGAACTCGACGACGCCGTTGGCGTCGGTCGTGCAGTCCGCGTTCGGGCTGCAGGTGCCCGACGCACCAGCGTTCGCGCCGCTGACCGTGAAGGTCACCACGCGCGGGTTGGCGGCCACATAGGCCGCATCGCCGTGGAGCGTGGCGGTCACGGTGTGCTCGTTGTCGCTGCCAAGCTCGTTGTCGGCCGTGGCCGGCTCCAGCGTCAGCTTGAGCAGGTGGATCGTCTTGCAGTCGGTGACCGAGTCGGTCCCCCCTGCGTCGGTGCCCGTCGCCCGCACGCAGATCTCGTGGTCGCCGACGGCCAGGTTGTTGACCGGGGTCGAGTAGTTCGCGACCTTGGCCAGGAAGTTGCCGTTGGCCGGCAGTGCGATGTCGATGTCACCGGCCGGGATGGCGCTGAACGGGCCGTTGTCGACGGAGATCTCCAGCGACTCGAGGGTCGAGCCGATGGCCGCCGAGATGAGATCGGCGAGCTCCGAGACGTCCGTAACTTCGGTGCAAGTGCCGACGCCCGCTGTCGAGAGGGCGGCGATCTCATCCAGGCTGCCGGTGCCGCCGTCGAAGGCGCAGGTCGGCCCGACGCCCAGGGCGAAGGTGTGGATGGTGGTGCCGGCCGGGACAGAGCCGACCAGCGTGCCGATGTCCGCACCGACCATCACCGACTGGTCGTCGGCATCGGACAGGAAGAGCAACAGGTTGCTGGTATTGGTGTTGCTGGCGTCGTTGAGGATGGTGAAGGCGTTGGTGAGCCCATCGTGGTAGTTGGTCTGGCCGCCGGCTGCCAGCGTGAAGACCGCGTCGTTAAGGTCTGGCGTGCCATTCGTGTTGCCGTCGAAGCCGGGCGCCACGAGCAGCTGCGTGCCGGCTGCGCCGAGGTCGACGTCGTGTGTCGAGCCACCACTCGCGAACGAGGCCAGGCCGGTCAGCTGGATCGGGGACCCGGGCAGGGCCGCGGTGTCGTTGGCCCCAGCGACGCCCTCCTGGGCGCAGACCATGCGGGTGTCATTGCCAGCCACGCCGTCGCAGTCGACGCCGGCGCTGACGGACATGCTGCCCGACGTGTCGACGGCATAGACGGCCGTGATCGGGACGCCCGCCCCGATGGTCGCCTGGCCGGCGTCGGTGATGTCGATGGTCGTGCCGGGCACGTTGAACTCCGCGCCGTTGACCGGGCTCGTGTTGTCCACGGTGAGCAGCGTGCCACCCGGCAACGCGACCTGACTGAAGGCCGAGGCGACGCCGACCGAAAGGGCCACCAGGAGGGTCGCCGAGGGCAGGGCCAGCGTCCTTCCAAGGCGTCGTGGCCGCTCGTGACGTGGTCGGACAGCGGGACCGGCCCGGCCGTCCTGATGGTGCTGGGTGACACCGCTCGCCGATCCACCGGGCGAGGGTGTGGTCGAGTGGGCGTGGGCCATGCTCCGCTCCTTTCGTGGCAGGCATGAGACCCGGTCCCCGAGACAGCGGCCGGCAGCATGTGGAGCGTCCCGTCACGCCGGCGTCACGCCTCCGTCACGGGTCCGTCACCACGGACGGACCGCCGAGTCCGTTACGTCGGGTCGCGCCGTGGCTCAGGCGCGCGCGGCTGGATCGACATAGGCCATGTACTCGACGACGGTGCGATACCCGAGCCGCTTGTAGATCGCGAAGCCCATCTCGCTCGCCTGGAGCACGGCCACGTCGCAGCCAGCCGCGACCGCGTCGTCAACGATGCGGGTCGTCATCGCGGCGCCATAGCCGCGCTTGCGGACCTCAGGCACGGTCGCGATGTTGTAGACGCCGATGGTCCGCCCGGTGCGCAGACCGAGGCCCGAGGTGACTGGCTGGCCATCCGTGTACCCGACGTAGACGTGCGCCGTATCGCCAGCGTCCAGGGTCCCAGCCATGATCATGCGCACCAGGTCCGCGTCCATCTCGAAGCCGGAGGCGGCGGCGCGGATGTGGTCCTCGAGACCGGCCGCATCGGTCACCCGATGGATGTCGTGATCGGTTGCAGTCGCGCCGCTCGAGGGCGCACCGGGTGCGTTCGCGTCCCTCCCAACCACCGGATGAAGCGCCATACCCGGCATCCACGGTCGCGTCGAAAGGGGCACGAGGCCGAGCCCGCTGATGATGGGCAGCACACCATCGTCGGCGCCGATCCGCAGGTTGACGACGAATGGGCTGACACGGTCACGCAACACCTGGACGGCGTCGGCGAGGACGTCCGGCGACGGGCCGTCACCCTCGATGAGGACCTGGTTGAAGAGGCGGACCGGCAGCCCGCTTCCGATCAGGGCGACGCCGTCCACGCGACGCACGACGGCGCCATCGATGTTCGAGCCTACGAAGGCCATGCCCGCGATGAGGTTCTCGTGCTCGAGCGCCGCGAGCTGCGCGTCATCCATGGGGTCATCCATGGTCGGCAGCCGTCGGCGCCCAATCGCGATCGAGCGTCAGCGCCAGGCGGGCATCGCGGGGCAGGGCAGCAACGCGGGCGGCCTCGCGGATCAGCTCGAGGCACTCGGCCTCCGGGATCTGGTCGTCCGGTCGGAAGGTCAGGAATCGGACCTTGCGGAGCTTGAGGTGGGCGCCCTGGAGCAACCGATGCGGGTCGGCCATGACGACGCCATGCTCGAAGCCCAGGTGGCAGTGGATCGGCTCGGGCGCGATGAACGCGAAGTAGGTCGTGCGTCGCCCGACCGGCAGGTCGTAGCCGATGAGGCGCCAGCCGGGTCGGACGCGCTCGACTGCCTCCGGCACCGCCCGTCTGACGAGCGCCCGTAGGATCTCGGCCGCATCCCGGATGGCGGCGGGGTACGACGCCAGGAAGACCTCGGGCGGGATCGTTTCCTTCGCTCGGGTCATGCCGTTGCCGTGATGACCGAACTGAGGTACGTGGCATCCTCGTCGATGCCCGCGAACAGCCCTGACTTTGCCGTGTGGAGCCAGTCCAAGCCGAGGATGTAGAGGCCCGGCACGTCCGTCACGCCCCGCCGGTGCCTCGGATGCCCATCCGGGTCCAGGAAGGCGAGCCCGGCCCACTCCAGGTCGGGCCGATGGCCGGTCGCCCAGATGACGTTGCTGATGCCGGCACTCGCGAGGTCGAGGGTCGTGGCCGGGATCGTCTCGACGGGCGGAGCGAAGAGGTCCGTGGGCCACGCTTCGGCCGGTGCGTCGAGTCCCTGATCGTCGATGAGCGTGTCGATCGATCGCAGGAGATCCCGCGCCTGCTCGTCGCTCCAGGCGAGGTTCGGCGCAAGGTCGGCCGCGATGATCGCTCGACCATCCTCGACCGCCTCCAGCCGGCCGAGCAACCTGACGCCATCGCGCGCCAGGGAGTGATGGTTCATATCGTGGCCACCGTCGCCCCCGGTCAACTGCGGGTTCGGTTGGCCGACTCGCCGACCTGGTGGGAG
>JBEVDC010000209.1:0-7561 GCA_040514195.1 Candidatus Limnocylindrales bacterium
TCCCGCTCTACGCCGTCGAGACCTTCCGGATGCTCCTCGACAGCGGTCGACTGGAGGCCGTCGAGGGCGGCTTCCGAGCCACCGGATCGCTCGACAAGCTGGACATCCCGCCGACGCTCCACGCGCTCATCGCAGCCCGTCTCGACGCCCTGGCCGCCGACGATCGTGCCCTCCTGCAGAGCGCATCGGTGCTCGGCAAGACGTTCACGCTCCAGGGGCTGTCGGCCGTCAGCGAGCAGTCCGCCGAGGACATCGAACCGCGTTTGCGGGCGATCATGCGACGCGAGCTCATCGAGCTTGACCTCGATCCGCGCTCGCCGGAACGCGGCCAGTACGGATTCGTCCAGTCGGTCATCCGCGAGGTCGCCTACGGGACGCTCGGCCGTCGGGAGCGCCGGGCTCGACACCTGGCAGCAGCGCGCTTCTACGAGTCGCTCGGCGATGATGAGCTGGCCGGCATCCTGGCCAGCCACTATGTCGATGCCTACGAGGCCAGCCCGGAAGGGCCCGAGGCAGAAGCCGTCGCCGCCCAGGCCCGCGTGACCCTGCGAGGTGCTGCGGAGCGGGCCATGGCGCTCCACTCGCACGATCAGGCCGCCGCTCTCTATCGTCAGGCGCTGACGGTGACCACCGATCCCGCCGAGCTGGCCGCCATCCAGGAGCGCCTCGGCGACGCGGCCTACGCAAGTAGCCGGTTCGATGCTGCGAAGGCCGCCCTGCGCGAAGCGATCGATTGGTACGAAGCGAACGGGCGGCCAGGCGACGCCATCCGGGCGACGACACGGCTCGGCGCCATCCTGCTCCATGAAGGGGAGGTCGCGGAGGGTGTGGCGGTGCTCGAGGCCGCCGCCGCACGGGTCGAGGCTGGCGAGATCGTCGACCAGGCGGTCTTTGCCGGCCTGGCCTCGGAGCTGGCACGTGCCCACTGGCGGAACTCCCAGCCGCCCGAAGTGGTCACGCCGTGGGTGGAGAAGGCCCTCATCGCCGCTGAGCCGCTGGCGCTGGCGCACGTCATCGCTGAGTCCCTCGACACCAAGGCGGGCATGCTCGCCGATCAGGGCCGGTTGCAGGAAGCGCTGGCGTTGATGCGCGGCGCCGTGCGCTATGCCGAGGCACACGGCCAGTTCGAAGCCGAGATGCGGGCGCGCAACAACCTGTTGTTCATCGATACCGACGACCCAGCGGCGTCACTCGAGGTCGTCCTCGAGGGCCGCGAGACGGCGAAGCGCATCGGCCTGCGCGATTGGGAGCGACAGCTCGCCTCGGTCTCGATGGGCATCCTGGGCTGGTCCATGGGCGACTTCGACCGCTGCCTGACGTACGCCGACCTGTTCGAGGGCGACGAGGTGCCGCTCGGCTATCGCCTCGGCTTCAGGGGCATGACAGCGTGTGCGGCCGCGCTCCATGGTGACCTGGAGTCGGCCGAGCGGATCTTGTCCGAGAATGACGTGCAGCGCCGCGAAGGCACCGATCCCCAGATGGAGTTCGGGCACGCATTCAGCCGAGCCTTTGTCGAGTCGCTCGCCGGCCGGCCCGACGCGGCGACGGCGACCATCATGGCGGTAATCCCGCAGATGACCGGCACCTGGCTCCAGCAGGCCTATGGCCTCGTTGCCAGCAACGCGATCCTGGCCGGCGACGAGCAGGCGTTCCGGATGGCATTCGAGCGCTGGCGGCCGCACGCGGCGCGCGGCCGGTACGCGGACACCTTCATCGCTCTATTCGAGGGTGCCGGTGACATCTGGGAAGGCCGTGTAGCGGCCGGGGCGGCCACCATGCGCGGTGCTGAGGAGACCCTCGACGCGATGGGTATGCGCCTCGACCGAGCCTGGGTGTTGTTGGCTGCGATGCGCCTGCTCGGTCCGGACAACGCCTACGGCCGGGTCGCCGCGGAATCGCTGCGCGGCATCGCCGCCGATCTTCGGTCGCCGACGCTCGAGGCCCTGCTGGCCGCGATGCTCGAAGCCAGCCGTGGCTCGATCCCCACGCGTGCTGAGAGCGGCGTCGCCACGCCGGCAGACCGTTGACCCGACCGACCTTCAGCCTCCTTCCCTGGCCGCAGGCGATCGACTGGCCTGCCTACGCCGCGGTCGCGCAACGCACGGAAGCTCTCGGCTTCGACACGCTCTGGACCTGGGATCACCTCTACGCCATCTTCGGCGACCCGTATCAGCCGATCTTCGAGGGCTACACGGTCCTGGCGGCCTGGGCCGCCCAGACCGAGCGCATCGGCCTCGGCCTGATGGTCGGTGCCAACCCGTTCCGCAACCCGGGCCTGGTGGCCAAGTCGATCGTCACCCTCGACCACATCAGCGGTGGCCGCGCCGTGTGCGGCATGGGCGGTGCCTGGGCTGGGTTCGAGGCGGAGGCGTTCGGCATCGAGTTCGGGTCGGGCTTCGGCGAGCGCCTCGACTGGCTCGACGAGTCGGTCGCCATCATCCGGGCGCTGCTCGATGGCGAGTCCGTGACCCACAACGGGCCGCACTACCAGACCGTCGACCTGGTCGCCCGACCGCGCCCCGTCCAGGCACACCTGCCGATCATGATCGGTGGTTCCGGCGAGAAGAAGACGCTGCGCACGCTGGCGAAGTACGGAGATCAGTGGAACGCCTTCGGCACGCCCGAGGTGCTGGCCCACAAGAAGGCGGTCCTCGAAGCGCATTGCGCCGACGTCGGCCGCGACCCGGCCATGATCCACAAGACAGTCGGCTGCAAGATCGTCGTGCGCGACTCCGAGGCAGAGGCTCGTCGAGACTGGCTCGGTTTGCTGGCTGCCAACGAGATGACGTTGGAGGAAGGGGAGCGCGACACCTCGTGGTGGTTCGGGTCGCCGGAGGCCCTGGCCGGGCGCATGTCCGCATACCGAGCGCTCGGTTTCGACGGCTTCATGGTCGAGGAGCCTGCCCCCTACGATCCCGAGACCATCGAGCGTCTGATGACCGAGGTCGCCCCCGCCGTCGCTTGAGGCTTTCGCCTCGGCCGTCCGTCTCGACGGCGGTCGGCGAAGCTCCGATCGAACGCCCGCATACCAGCCCCATGCCGCCACGACTCGGCGAGCACCACGTGGAGTGGTAGCTGGTCCCCAGGCGAGCCACGCACCGCCTAGCCACGTACAGCCAGCCATGCACGCTCCTACTGCACAGCGGTAGCGCCTTTGGCGTGGTAGATATGCGAAAAGTGAAAGGTGGTATTGACAAAGTGAAACATCGATGCTCTAATGACGCCGTCATCAACCGATGATGCTCAGGAAGGAGGCCACGAAAGCGCCATGTTCGATCATCGACTTCTGTTCACCGGTAGCGGCGCCGAGGACGCGCGCCGGCTCCTCGATCGCGGGCAGGCCCATGCGGCTCGTCGGCAGCTGACGCGCGTGGCTGAGCAGGCCACCTCGCGCCCGATCGAGCGCCGACCGGCGTCCCGCTGATCCCGCCCCAGCACGAAGGGCCACGGACGACCGTGCCGAACGACGTCATCGCCACCTGCCCCGTCTGCAGTCACGAGCTCTCGATCACGCGACTGCATTGCGACCATTGCGCCACGACCCTTGAAGGTGACTTCAGCGTCGGGCGCTTCGGTCGTTTGAGCCGGGAACAGCTGGCACTCCTGGAGAGCTTCCTGCGCTCCCGCGGCAACCTGCGCGAGATGGAGCGAGAGCTCGGTATCTCCTACCCGACCGTCCGGAATCGCGTCGAGGCGCTCGTTCGCGCGCTCGGTCTCGCCGATGGCGACGCGCCGCCCATCCAGGAGTCGGACCAGCCCGAGCCGCTGCCGGAGGCGGACGATGCGGTCGACCGTTCGATCCTCACCAAGGGCGAGGTCGCCATCCGTCGCCAGGAGATCCTCGAAGCGCTGTCCGCGGGCCGGATGGATGCCTCCGATGCCGCAACCCAGATCCGCGAGCTTGGCAAGGGGGTCTGAACGATGTCGGACGAGGCGGTCATCTCCTCACGATCAGGGCTCATCGAGCATCGCATCGGCGCCCATGGCTTCCTCCAGCTCAATACGTCGAGCGGCGACCTCGACGTGCGTGGCACGGACGGCGACACGGTCCGGATCACCACCCAGGATCCCGACGACGGCTTCGTGCTCGACCAGTACGTGGTCGAGGCCGGCGACGGTTCGCTGCATGTCCGCTCGCCGCGGGGTGGACAGATCGAGGTGAACATCGGGTCATTCAAGTGGGGCCGACGGATCGGCAGCGGCGGCGGAACCGACCTGGTCATCGAGGTGCCGCACGGTGCGCGCGTCGAACTCGGCAGCGTGAGCGGCGATCTCCACGTCAGCGGCCTCGATGGCCAGCAGCGCTACAAGACGGTCTCGGGCGATGTCGAGCTCGACGACGTCGAGGGAAGCATCGACCTGGACGGGACCTCGGGTGACGTTCGCCTCCTTGCCTCCGGCGCGATCAAGCTCGAGCTGCGGACGGTCTCCGGCGACATCGCCGCACGGGCAGGCGTCGTCGAGCGCCTTGCTCTGCAAACGATGAGCGGCGACATGCGCATCGAGGGCGCGCTCGCCCCTGGGTACGACCACACCATCGAGACGGTCTCCGGAGACACGCGCCTGATCACCAGTTCCGGCCTGACCATCGAAGCCCGGACCGTCTCTGGGGACATCCGGAGCGATGTCCCGCATCGGACCGGGGGCGAGTCAGGCCGGCGCTCGATCATCCTCGGGGATGGGCGGGCACACCTGGGCTTCCGTTCGCTGAGCGGCGACCTGCAGCTCACCGGCAAGGGCCCCCTGCTGACCGCCAACGAGGGCGCGGCCTGGCGCGGCGAGCAGGCGGCGCCGACGATCACGACCACCACATCTCCCAACCAGCCTCCTGCGGTCCCCATGCCGCCGGCGGCGCAGCCACCCGTGCCTGAACCGCCGCCGCCCGATCCGCTGGACGCGGCGCGCCTCGAGATCCTGCGTGCGCTCCAGGCCGGAGCGATCGACGTCGCGACCGCAGGGGAGCGGCTGGCGGCGCTCGACGATGCCGCCGCAGCGTTCGACGAGGGCGGTCCGCTATGACCGACGCGCTGGAGGCGGTCCTGCGCCTCGTTGCCGATGGCCGACTGTCCGCCGAAGAGGCCGCCCCGCTCATCTCGGCACTGCAGGATCGCGGCAGCGGTCCGCCGAACGCCTCGGCGACCAAGGACCAGGCGAGCGGCAGTGGCCCGGCGCGCCAGGTGCGCGTCGAGGTCAAGGAGCGGGGACGCAACGTCGTCAACGTTCGGGTGCCGATCGCCCTCGGCCAGGCAGCCATCGGCTACGTCCCCGGCATCAGCGCCAGCGACGCGGAGCGCATCCGTGAGGCACTCGCGATCGGCCTCACCGGCCAGATCCTCGAGGTCATCGAGGACGAAGGCGACAACAGCGTGCGGATCGTCCTGGAATGAGCGCCTCGCCCGCCGCATCCGCACCGAACACCGACACCGCTTCGAGCGCAGGACCCGCCGAGGCGGCCACTCCCACGGGCCGCCTCGGCCGCATCCGGTCCCTGCCGGTCCTCCGACCCCTCGCCGATCGCGACTACCGCATCTTCTGGGGTGGCGAGAGCATCTCGGTCCTCGGCGACCAGTTCCACTTCGTGGCCCTGGCCTGGCTCGTCCTCCAGATGACCGGATCCGGTCTCGCGCTCGGCACCGTGCTCACCGCGGCCGCCATCCCGCGCGTGATCCTGATGCTGCTGGGCGGTGCGATGGCCGATCGCATCGAGCCCAAGATGCTCATCTTCCGCTCGAATGCCCTGCGGGCACTGGTGGTCGGTATCGTGGCCGCCCTCATCATCACCGGTCGGGTCGAGGTGTGGCAGCTGGTCGTGATGGCCGTTGTCTTCGGCGCCGTCGATGCCTTCTTCTACCCGGCCGTATCGACGTTCCTGCCGTTGCTGGTCCCGAGTGAGCGACTCACCGCCGCAAACGGTCTGTTCCAGGCCACAAGCCAGCTCATCGGGCTCATCGGGCCCGCCGTCGCGGGCATCACGGTCGCGCTCATCGGAACGTCGCTCGCCTTCGTCCTCGACGCCGCCAGCTTCGCGGTCGCGGCTATCGCCATCACCCTCGTCCACGGTGGGCTGCGAGCCGCAGCGGGACGGACGACCGACGCCACGATCGAGGCCGTCCCGTCGCCGGGCGCGACCGCGGCAGCGGCTCCGGCGAGCGACGCCTCCGAAGCGAGGGCGTCGGTCTGGCAGTCGATCCGCGAGGGAGCCAGCTACACCTTCCGCGACCCAGCTCTACGGACGCTCATCATCCTCGCCGCCGCGCTCAACTTCTCCTTCACCGGGCCGATCTCGATCGGATTGCCCTGGCTCGCGGGCAACCGCTTCGATGCCGGCGCGGCGGGCTTCGGGATCATGATCAGCGGCTTCGGGGCGGGCGCCCTGATCGGCGCCGTGCTGGCCGGCTCCGTCAAGCCGTTCCGCCATCGAGGCGCGATGCTTCTCGGGCTGGCGGCGCTCCTCGGGCTGGGCCTCGGCCTCATCGGCATCGCGCCCAACGTCCTGGTCGTGACCGGCCTCATGTTCGCCATGGGACTGGGCGTCGGCTTCATCAACGTCAACGTCGTCACCTGGGTCCAGCAGCGCACCGAGACCGTCATCCTGGGCCGCGTGATGAGCCTCTTGATGCTCGGCTCGCAAGGGATGGCGCCCCTCTCGTTGGTCGTCACGGGCGTGCTCATCGACATCCAGCCCACCTTCGTCTTCGTCGCCGCGGGCGTGCTCATCCTGATCGCCGTCGGCCTCGGCATGCTCTGGCGCGCCGACCGTCTGCTCGGCGCCGACTCGGGTCCTGCGACCGCCTGACGGCCCGGTCGCCGCGGCCGTCGGTGGCGCTCGGGGCTGCCACAATGTCGCGATGAGCACGACCGATCTGCCTGACTCGATCGCCGGCAACATCGAGGAGTGGACTCGGAACAACGCTGCGCACACCGACCCGACCGCCGAGCGATCCTGGGCGCCCCAGGACGTCACCTGGGGGGTGTTCGGTGTGCGCGAGGAGGCCATCGGGTCGCCGCTCGGCGATGTGGCCGGACTCGACGTCGTGGAGCTCGGCTGTGGGACGGCCTACTTCTCGGCCCAGCTGGCGTATCGCGGGGCGCGGCCGGTCGGCGTGGACCCGACGCCCGCCCAACTCGACACAGCAGGTCGCATGCAGGCTGCCGGCGGCCCGACCTTCCCCCTCGTCGAGGCGCCGGCCGAGCGCGTGCCGCTCCCCGACGCATCGTTCGATCTGGCCTTCTCCGAGTACGGTGCCTCGCTGTGGGCGGACCCGGCGATGTGGGTCCCCGAGGCGGCTCGGCTCCTCCGACCCGGTGGACGGCTCGTCTTCCTGACCAACTCGGTCATCGCCTACCTCTGTTCGCCCGACGTCGGTCTGGTCGGCGAGACCCTCATGCGCCCGCAATTCGGCATGTATCGCGTCCAGTGGCCCGACACGCCGGGCACGGAATACCACCTCTCCCACAGCGACTGGATCCGACGACTGCGAGCGAGCGGCTTCGAGGTCGAGGACCTCATCGAGATCCAGGCGCCGGAAGACGCGACCACGCCCGAGTATTACGACTACGT
>JBEVDC010000234.1:0-5897 GCA_040514195.1 Candidatus Limnocylindrales bacterium
GTGGACCTCGTGGACGTCGATGGCATGCTGCCGGCGCACGAAATAGTCCTGGAAGGGCAGCCAGCCGTCGTCGGTCCGCAGGTGGGTGCGCACGATGTCGTCGGTCATCGGGAGCAGGTGGGCTCCGACCCCGAGCGCCGCGGCGAGCTCGGCCTCGACCTCGGTCAGTCGAGCGCCCGCGCGCATGCGCTTCGAGCGCACGAGCTGCGTGGCGATGTCACGGTCGCCGAGGGCGAACCAGGTCTCCTGTCCATAGCGCTCGAGCATCTCGCGCGCCGACCACGTCTCGTCCCGGACGCCCCATCCGGTGGCCTCGTTGGCCAAGCCGGCCAGGGTGTAGAGCACGGTGTCGAGATCTGGGCAGACGAGCAGCCCGTGGAGCTCGAGGTCGTCGCCGGTGTTGACGATGATCGAGAGGTCGAGCTCCTCGACCGGTGGCTGGCTGACCGACGAAGGCACCCCGGCCAGCATGGCCAGCCCGTGACTGAGCTTTGCCCCGCCGAAGCCCCCGGCGAGGACGACGACGCGCTGCGTCATGAGCCGGCGACGAGTGCCCGTACCTCCGGCAAGCGTTCGATCGTCTCGC
The DNA here is from genome assembly GCA_040514195.1 of Candidatus Limnocylindrales bacterium. GTDB lineage: Bacteria > Chloroflexota > Limnocylindria > Limnocylindrales > CSP1-4 > CSP1-4. Next base: position 587 of record JBEVDC010000234.1, read on the forward strand.
GATCGTACGGCGCCGGCAAGTCGGCGATGGCGAAGGTGACGCCGATCTCCGCGAAGCGCCGCCAGCGCTCGGCGATGCGTTCGGGCGGGCCGAGCCACGTGTCCTCGCTGTCCTGCGCGGCGCTGTCATACGGCGCCAATGCGAAGTTGAGCACCCGGAGTGCATCCGCTGGGTCGTCCCGGATGATGACGTAAGGCCCGCAGCTGAAGGTGATCTCCGCGATGTCCCGGCCGACGTCGGCGCAATGCATCTCGAGGATGCCGAGCTTGCGCTTGAAACGCTCCACGTCGCCGAAGCCGTGCCACGCATCCGCGTACCGTGCGGTCGTGCGCAGGGTCTTCTTCTCACCCCCACCGCCGACAAGGATCGGCAGACGACCCGGACCGCGCACCGGCAGCGGCCGTGCCACGAGGTCATCGAACCGGTAAGCGCCTCCGGGCGGCGAGGTCACCGGCTCGCCTCGGAATAGAGCGGTGATGGCGGTGAGAGCCTCATCGAGGCGGTCCAGGCGTTCGCCGAAGCCGCGGCCGAAGTCGAGCCCGTAGGCGGCGTGCTCGACCCCGTTCCAGGCACCCCCGAGGCCAAGCCAGGCTCGTCCGCCGCTGATGTGATCGACGGTCAGGGCGGCCTTGGCAGTCAAACCGGGGTTGCGGAAGGTGTTGGCTCCCACGAGGAGACCGAGCTCGATCCGTTCCGTCAGGGCGGCCCAAGCGGCGAGGGTCGTCCAGGCCTCGAAGATCGGGCGGTCTGGCTCGCCCTCGATGGCATAGAGGTGGTCCCACGTCCAGATCGAGTCCATGCCGACCCGGTCGGCGGTCACCGCCGCATCGCGGAGCTCCGGCCACGTGCCGTCCTGCGGCCAGAGGTTGACGCCGATGGTCGGTGCGCGCCGGAACGTGGTCACGGCCTGGCCAGCCCCAAGGCGCTCACGCGCCAGCCTCGTTGGCTGGACTCATGCCGTCAGGCCCGGCAGGACCTCGCGGCCGAAGACTTCCGCCCATTCGAGCTGGTTGCGTCCGACGTTGTGGAGGTAGATCTGGTGGAAGCCCAGGTCCAGGAACTTCTGGATCTCTCGGCGATGGCGCTCGAGGTCGGAGCTGACGAGCATGCGGCCCTCGAAGTCCTCCGGCCGCACCAGCTTGGCCAGCTGCGCGAAGTCGTGCGGTGAGCGGATGTCCTGCTTGGGGAACTTCATGCCGCCGTTGGGCCACTCGGTCAAGGCGTTGGCCTGCGCCTCCTCGTCGGTCGGTGCCCAGGAGAGGTGGAGCTGCATCACGAAGCGGAAGGTGTCCGGATCCTTGCCCGACTCGCGTCGGCCTTCTCGGCACCTCTCGAAGATCATCTCGATCTTGTCCTCTGGCGCGCCGACCGTGATCAACCCATCGCACGACGCGCCCGTCTTCCTGGCCGTGATGGGACCGGCGGTCGCGACGAAGATGGGTGGCGGAGACTCGGGCATCGTCCACAGACGCATCGTCTCCATGCGATAGAACTCGCCTTTGTGTTTGACGTCCTTGCCGCTGAACAGCTTGCGCATGATCTCGATGGACTCGAACATGCGCGCGATCCGCTCCGGCACCTCCGGCCAGTAACCGGCCACGACGTGCTCATTGATCGCCTCGCCGGAGCCGAGGCCGAGCCAGAAGCGATCGGGGTACATGGCAGCCATGGTGGCCGCCGCCTGGGCGATCATGGCCGGATGCTGGCGAAAGCTCGGGCAGGTCACGCCCGGGCCGACATCGCCCTTCGTACGCTCCATGGCCGCCGTCATGAAGTTCCAGACGTAGGCCGACTGCCCTTGCTGCGGGACCCATGGCTGGACGTGGTCGGCGGCCATGATGCCCTCGAAGCCAGCTCCTTCGGCGGCGGTGCACATCTCGAGCAGCTCGGTCGGGTGGAACTGTTCGAGCATGGCGGCATAGCCGATCTTCGCCCTGGCCATCCGGTCAGCCCTCCATGTGCTCGTAGGAACCGTGGATGCGGATGCGGAAGCTGATGCGCTCCTGCGCGCTGAAACGGACGGCGACCAGGCGCGCGGCTTCCTCCGGCCCGTCGTACTTGACCGCCAGGTCGGCGATGTCGCGCTGCGCCACGTCGCCCTCACCGGACGGCGCCGCCGTGCCGCGGACGACCACGTAGTCGAGGCCGGACTCGGCCGTCAGGCTGCAACGCGGATCGCGAAGCAGGTTCGCGGGCCAGCGCCGCCCGACGCGCGAGTTGATGAGCACCGAGTCGTCGTCGTCGAGGCGATACCAGACGACCGCCTGATGCGGCGTGCCGTCAGGGTTGATCGTGGCCAGGACGCCGTAGCGTTGCGGGGAGTCGAGGAAGGCGCGCGCCGCCGCGCTCAAGGCATACGCCGACGTGCCGGCGTTCGCGGCGGGTTCAGGCATCGAGGGGCTCACGCGCTGCTTGCGCCGCCGAGGGCGGTCGCGCAGGGACAATCACGCTCTGCCGGGATGCGCGGCACGAACGCGCACAGCATCCGGCGGACCTTCTCGACGTTGGCGTTGAAGACTTCGATCACGCCCTCGTGGGTGACCGCAGCGTCGTCGTCCTCCAGGCCGGCGTCATAGTCGGTCACCAGCGAGACGTTGACGAAGCAGATCTCCAGCTCGCGCGCGAGATAGGCCTCCGGGTATTGCGTCATGCCCACGACGGACCATCCAGCCGAGGAGAACCAGCGCGACTCGGCGCGGGTCGAGAAGCGCGGCCCCTGGATGACGACCATCGTGCCACGCTCGTGGACGGTGATGCCCTGGTCGAGGGCAGTCTGGACGGCGATCGGGCGCAGCGTCGGACAGTAGGGGTCGGCGAACGAGACGTGGGTGGTCTTGGGTCCGTCGTAGAAGGTGTCCTTGCGCGCGGTCGTCCGGTCCACGAGCTGGTCGGCGATGAGGAAGTCGCCAGGATGGACGTCGGGGCGCAGGGAGCCGACGGCGCAAGGACCGACGATGCGGCTGACACCGCATTCCTGCATCGCCCAGAGATTGGCCCGGTAATTGATCATGTGCGGCGGGAGCTGGTGGTGCTTGCCATGGCGCGGCAGGAAGGCCACTGACCGGCCCCCGATCGCTCCGAGGGTGAGCGGCGCGGAGGGCGATCCGTACGGGGTCTCGATCTCGACATCGTGGGCGTCGTCGAGGAACGAGTAGAACCCAGAGCCGCCGAAGATGCCGATCTCGGCGCGTTCGTTGGTCATGGAGGCTCTCCGCGCGGTACGCTGCGCTGCATCCGTTGGGTCGCGGTCGCTGGACCGTGACAGGGTAGACGAGGCGGCCCGTGAGCGAGCGGCAGCGACCGCGCATCGGCATCAATCCGACCTCCATCGGCGTTTCGCCGGCCTGGTGGCTGCGGACCGCCGGGTGGCTCGAGCGCGCCGGTTTCGACGGCATCTACTGCTGGGACCACTTCCTGAGCCGTGGCGACCCGAAGCGGGCGGTGCTCGAGTGCTGGACGACGTTGGCCGGCACGGCCGCCGTGACCGAGCGGACGACCATCGGCTCCTTCGTCAGCAACGTCATGAACCGCCACCCGAGCGTCCTCGCCAGGATGACGGCGAACATCGCCGCCTTGGTGCCTGGCCGGCTCGACCTCGGCCTTGGCATCGGCGGCTTTCCCGAGGAGATGGCCATGCTGGGCATCGACTTCCCGCCGGTCGCCGAGCGAGTGCAGCACCTCGAAGAAGCGGTGGCCATCCTTCGAGCCCTGTGGTCCGGCGGGCCTGTGTCGTACGACGGTCGGTGGACTCGTCTGACCGATGCCGTCGCCTACCCGATGCCCGAGCCCACCCCTCGCATCATCATCGGCGGCGAGACGCCGGCTGGGGCTCGATTGGCAGCCCGTGTCGGCGACGCGTGGTCGACGACGGCGAGCCGGCTGGCGAAGGACCTGCCTGTCTACGAGGAGGCCCTGGCGGCCGCCGGTCGGGAACGCGGGGACGTGGCCGTGATCGTGGCCGTGGACCTCCTGCCGCTCGAGGAGGCCGATTCGGATCCCCTCCTGGTGGACATGGTCGGAGCCGCCGAGTCGTGGCGTGAGGCCGGCGCCGACGAGCTCATCCTCCACTGGGTCCGCCGCGACCGCATCGGCGAGGTGCTGGCGGCCGCGGAGCGCGCTTCGCTCGTGTAAGCGGCGCGGTCCGCGATCGGTGATGAGACCGCGTGGCAAGACGCGGCTGAGGTGCATCCGCGCTACGCTGCGGGCTCCATGACGACCGGTTCCCCAGCCACGGATCTGACCCAACCTCACGACACGTGCGTTCGATGCGGCAAGCCAACGCCACAGGGCGTGGCGCTCTGTGACGACGACAATCCGGCGGCGCTCCTAGGCCCGAGCGCGACCCAGGTCCACGGCACGATCGCTGTCGGCATCGGCATCGGCTTCCTGATCCTGGCGCTCGTCGCCAACTGGGCGCTCGGCAGCGTGGGCCCCTTCGACGTGCGTGTCCTTGCAGCCACCGGGTTGGCGGACGGCGGCGCCGACATCGTCTTTGCCGTCACCAACGCAGGCGGCACCGCCAACAGGGCTACCTGTCGCATCACGCGTGGCGGGGTCAGCACGCCGGCCGATCCGGTCTTCAGGACCGAGACCATCGCCGCCGGCGGCACCATCGAGGTCGTGCGAACGGTCCAGCCGCCGGAAGCCGACGACCCGCCGTGGGTGGCGGAGCGGCTCCTCGTCCACTGCAGCTGAACGGGTAACGCGGTGACGACCGAGCACGCGGCCGAGCTGGCGCTGGCCATCGAGGCCGCCCGGGGAGCCGGGGCCATCCAGCTCGAGCGCTACGAGCGCCTCGAGCGCATCGTTCACAAGGGGCCCAAGGACGTAGTGACCGAGGTCGACCACCTGTGCGAGGAGCTCATCCTGGGCGCCATCCGAGGGCGCTTCCCGGAGGACGCCATCGTGGCCGAGGAGTCCGGCGAGCACCGCTCGGGCCGTGGCCATGGGGCCCACGCGTCAGAGGGGGCCGGCCGGGCATGGGTCGTCGATCCCCTCGACGGCACCGTCAACTACGCCAACGGCGTGCCCATCTTCTGCGTCAGCGTCGGCTTCGTCCTCGACGGCCGGCCGACCGTCGGGGTCGTCTACGACCCGATGCGCGACGAGCTCTTCAGCGCGGTCGCCGGCTGGGGCGCGCAGCTCGACGGCCGGCCGATCCGGATGCCGGACAAGGAGCGGCTCGAGGACTGCCTCATCGCCCTGGCCATGCCCTGGGTGGGGTATCGGCGCCGGGAGTCGGCCATCCGCCGCGCGACGCGCGTGAGCCGCAATCTGGGCAGCTCCGCCCTGGCCCTGACCTACGTCGCCA
>JBEVDC010000245.1:0-3667 GCA_040514195.1 Candidatus Limnocylindrales bacterium
CAGATCACCCGACCACACGGCCTCGGCTCGACGGACCTGTGCCATGTCCTCTCCTCCTGCTATCTGACTCGCGTTCATGGTGGCAGGTCGGCTCCGGGTACGCCCAACGAGCGGGGTCGGAACGCGACAGTGCGGTGAGGTCCCGTCGGCTGGAGGGCAGTCGGTGCGGGACCATCCGACCCCGGTGGCTGGGACCGGTGAGCGGTTCCGGCGCGCGCCACGGCTTCCGACCATCGGGGCATGCGTTCCCATCTCCGCCGCCTCGGTCCTGTCGTCCTCATGACCGCGCTGGTCGTCGGTCTCGTCCCAGCAGTCACCGCGTCCGACTACGACACGAGCAGCGCGGCGATCTCCGCAGCCCAGTTCGACGCGCTGACGCTCACCAACGCGCGCCGGACGGCGCACGGCCTGGTCAAGTTGCGGCTCGACAGCCGCCTCGTCGAGCTTGCGCGAGACCGAGCGCAGTACATGGCGGATACCGGCCGCTTCAGCCACACGCAGTCGAACGGCACCGACGTCTTCGACATGATCGAGTCGTCGGGCATCCGGTGGTACGCGGCCGGCGAGATCATCGCCTGGAACACGGCCGGCCCGCTCGACTACTCGGCGGAGTTCGCCGTCCAGGGCTGGATGGGCTCGGCGGGCCACAAGGCCATCGTCCTGTCGGACGATTACAACTACGTCGGGTTCGGTCTGGCGATCGCCAACGACGGGACGCGTTACTGGGCCGGTGTGTATCTCCGCGGCCCCGACCGGACGGGTGGATGGACGAAGACCGGCGGATTCAGCAAGACCAACCTGGACGCCCACTGGGCGCGGGGAACCGTGTACTGGTCGGGCGGCGACACGCGCCTCCAGGTCCTCACCGCCGGCCATCGATACTTCCAGGTCCAGTGGCGGGTCGCGGGCGGCGCGTGGCAAAGCATCGGAACGACCACCGCCACCAAGGTCACCAAGTGGTGGCGCCGCGGCTGGACCTACGAGGTCCGCATCCGAGAGCGCGATCGCAACGGCAACTGGGGTTCGTGGGCGACCAGGACGCTCAAGCCCTGATCGCGAGCCGATCCGCGCGAACCACGGCGACGGCACCGCACTACGCCTGAACACGGTTCGAAACGACACGGCTGGAACGCCGCTGCAACCTCCGAGACGCCTGCACCAGACGGGTCTGCCCATGCGATGGGCGTATCCTTGGGACTCCAGGACGAGGAGGCGTGCGATGCCAGAGTTGAATCTGAAGGGTCTCCGTAAGGAGTTCCGTCTGCCGGAGCTCCGACTTCCCGAGATGTCCCGCGACGACATCGCGAAAGCGCTCGGTGACGCCCGGAAGGAGATCCGCGAAGTCAGGAAGGAACTGGCGGACTTCCGCCAGGACTTCGACATGCCACGTGTGGCCGTCTCGGCCATGCCCGCAGTCGACATGACGAAGATCGCCGACGGCGCCAAGGAAGGCGCGAAGCAGGTCGCCGACGGTGCCCGCGACAATGCGAAGCAGGTCGCCAAGGAGGCCCGCAAGGCCGCCGAGCAGGCCGGCCTCATGAAGCCGAGCCGGACGCGACGCGTGCCGTTCGTGCTCGCCGGTCTGGTGACCCTGGGACTCGTGACCTGGGCGTTCGCCAACTCGCCGGGCGTCAAGTCGCGGCTCCGCGAGGGCGCCCAGCGGGCTCGTGAGCGGATGGCCGAGCGACGGTCCGCGTGGGATCTCGACGACGAGACCCGCGCGTTCGACGCCGCTCCCACCGCCGGCGTCCAGGCCTCGGCGTACAGCGACTCGATCCCCAGCGCGAACAGCCCGTTCGCCAAGCCACCGAGCGATCTGCCCGAAGGCCTCGGGAACGAGACGGAGACGACCGTCCCGTCGGACATGCCCGCGCGCGCCTGACACCGACCCCGACGACTGACACCGCCCCCCACCGTGGGGGCGGTGTCTTCGATTCCCCGCGCCTTCACGCCGCCGTCGCCACGGGCGGCCCGTACCATCGGCGGGGATGGCATCGGTCGGGGGTTTCGCGACCGTCCTCGGCCGCCGCCTCATCGGCAACGGCTCGCTGCGGCGCGTGCTGCTGGCCTACCTGCTCTTCAGCGCCGCGGAGTACGGGACCTGGGTCGCGATGCTCTTGTACGCGTACGAGCGGACCGGGCCGCTGTCGGTGGGCCTCGTTGCGCTCATCCAGCTCGTCCCGGCGGCGCTCCTGGCACCGGCCGCCGCGGCCCTCGGCGATCGATACCGCCGCGAGGTCGTCCTCGCCGGCGGGTACGGGGTCCAGGCGGGCGCGATGTTCGTGACCGGTCTCTCGATGGTCGCCGATGCGCCGCCGGTGTTGACCTACGCCCTCGCCGCGGTGGCCGCGTCGTCACTCGTCGTGACGCGCCCGACGCAGTCGGCGCTCGTCCCGTCGCTCGCCGTGGCACCGGAGGACTGCACGGTGGCCAACGGGGCGAGCGGCTTCTTCGAGGGCGGCGGGATGCTCCTCGGACCGTTGGCGGCGGCCGCCATCCTGACTGTGGGGACGCCGGCGACCGTGTTCCTGGTCGCGTCCGGCTCCCTGGTGGTCGCGCTGGTGGCGACGATTCGGCTGCCGTCGTCGACGCCGATCCTCATCGAAACGTCGCCGACGGCGACGACCGCGCCAGTGACCGACAGCGACCGGGTCGGCGTCCTCGGCGGCCTTCGTCTCATCCTTGCCGATCGCGACGCCCGCGTGCTGGTCGGCCTCTTGACCGCTCGGATGGTGGTGATCGGGGCCTGCGACGTCCTGTTCGTGCTCCTCGCCCTCGAGCTGCTTGCGACTGGCGAGCCTGGCGCGGCGATCCTCGCGGGCGCCCTCGGCGCTGGCGCGATGCTCGGTGGCGCCGCCACGTTCACGATCGTCGGTCGGGGGCGGCTCGCTGCGGTCGCGGCTATCGGTGCCGTCGCGTGGGGCGCGGCTCTCGTGGCCGTCGGGCTGTCCGCCTCGGCCCTGGCCGCGCCCGTCCTGATCGTGGGCGGCGGCGCGGGCCTGGCGATCGTCGACATCTGTGGCCGGACGTTGCTCCAGCGGTCGGTCCGCGACGAGATCCTGGCCCGCGTCTTCGGTCTTCAAGAGGGCCTGGCCATGGCCGGCCTTGCTGCGGGCTCCGTCCTGGCGCCCATCCTCGTGGCCATCGGTGGCCTGGTCGGGGCCGTGCTCGCCGTCGCGGCGATCCTGCCGTTGGTGGTCGCCCTGGGCTGGCGGCGCCTCCGTGACCTCGAGCGCCGCGCGCATGTACCCGCTCGCGAGATCGCCCTGCTGCGACGCGACCCGATCTTCCGGCCCCTGCCGGCACCCGAGCTCGAGGCCGTCGCCCGACGGGCGAGCTGGGTCATCGTCCCGGCCGGCGACCGGTTCATCCGGGAGGGGGAGCAGGGCGAGACGTTCTACGTGCTGGCGGCCGGCGCCCTCCACGTGGAGCGCGGTGGCGAGCCGCTACGCGACGTCACGCGGCCAGGCGAGGGCGTCGGGGAGATCGCGCTTCTGCGGGGCGTGCCCCGGACCGCTTCGGTGATCGCCACGGAAGCATCCACGCTGCTGGCGATCGACCGTGGGCCGTTCCTCGCCGCCGTCACCGGTCACCCCGACGCGTTCGCTGCCGCGGATGCGATGGTCGCGGCGCGCGCGCTGTAGGGGCGCTCGCTGCGAGCGCACTC
>JBEVDC010000033.1:0-4662 GCA_040514195.1 Candidatus Limnocylindrales bacterium
ACCAGCGGAAGGCGGGGATGCCGTCGTTGTTGCCGTGCAGGATGCCTGCCTGGCTGGCCGATGTCTGGGATGGCAGCATCGCCTCCCAACGGCTCAATCGATAGCCGTCTGAGCGGAGCCAGCGAGACATGACCGGCGCCCGCCCGGCCCGGATCTGATTGCGCATGACGGGGTGGCTCAGGCCGTCGATCTGGATGATGACCACGCCGGGCACGTCGGTGCGGATGACGTCCGACTGGCGAGCCACGAGCTGCCGTACGAGCGTGCCGTAGTAGGAGTGCTCCGCGTCGAGCGAGACGATCGAGGAAAGGATCACGTGGAAGGTGGCGAAGACGAAGGAGCCGATGAAGGCGGCCAGGAAGCTGTCGACCTGGATGCCAGGTACCAACGGCCCAAGGATCCAGATCATGCCGACCTGGAAGAGGATGGTCACGATGCCGACGAGCACGATGGAGATGGGTGCTACGAGACCCAGGACGATCGGCCGGACGAGCGCGTTCAGGATGCCGATGACGATGATCGCGGCCACGATCGAGATCGGCCGCGTGATGGTGATGCCGGGCAGGATGGCGATGGTCAGGATGAGGGAGATGCCGGCGATGACCACCGAGACAGCGCCGCGCTTGAGCAGGTCGCCCCAGCCGCCGCGCCAGGTCCACAGCATCTGTGCCTGGAGCCTGTAGAAGCTGATGACCTTGGCGATGGCGGACATCGACGGATTGTAGCCTCGGGCCCCTCGGCTACCCTGCGAACCTGCCGGCCAGCTCGCCGGCCAGCAGGCGGCCGCGGGGTGTCAGCAGGATCCGCGCGCCGTCACTCGGCTCGAGGAGACCGGCTGCCCGGGCCGCGTCCACCTCCGCCTTGACGCTGGGCGCCAGCGCGGAGGCGGCCAAGCCGTCGCTCGTTCGCAGCGCGAGCGAGATCGTTTCCAGTCGGATGGCGTACCCGTCGAGGCGATCGAAGGCACGGGGAGGCAGGCGCGGCGGCGTCCCGTCGTCCGGCAGCAGGGCGGCCAGGTAGCCATCGATGCGGGCGGCATTCCAGCTGCGAAGCCTCGCGCCGTCGAAGCTGTGCGCGCCCGGCCCGACGCCGAGGGTCGGCTGCCGCCGCCAGTAGGCTCGATTGTGGCGGCTGGCTGCCCACGGCCGGGCCCAGTTGGAGACCTCGTACCAGCCGAAGCCGGCCGTGGCGACGCGGTCGTCGAACCAGAGGTAGGCGTCTGCGGCACGATCGTCGTCCTGCTCGGCGGCCACCGTCCGACGCCATCGGCGCGCGCCCGCTCGGACCGGGAGATGGTCGCCCGTCGGGCCGGTCAGGCCCTCAGCCTCTGGGTCGTCGATGGTCAGGGCGTAGGCGGAGAGGTGATCGATGGGCGCTTGGAGCGCCGCCTCGACCGTCGCCCGCCAGGTCGCCATCGACTGACCCGGCAGGTCGTAGAGCAGGTCGAGCGAGCGATGCTCGATGCCAGCTCGACGGGCCGACTCGACCGCCTCGACGACATCCGACGCCTGATGGCGTCGACCAAGCCGTCGCAGTTCCCCAGCGTCGAGGCTCTGCGCACCGAAGCTGATCCTGTTCACGCCTGCCGCCCGGAAGCCGGCCAGGTCGCCACGCTCGTTGGACCCAGGGTTGGCCTCGATGGTCACCTCGGCCCCCGACGCGAGGCCGAAGCGCCGCTCGATTCGCTCGAGCAAGGCCGCTACGTCGGCGGCAGGCAGGAGCGACGGCGTTCCACCGCCAAGGTAGACCGAGTCGAGCCGCGAGCGTCCAAAGGTACCCAGCGCGCCGTTCGCCCGTGGCGGCCCGAATCGGGCGTCGAGCTCGTCGGCGTGGAGCTCGAGCTCGACCTGCACGGCCCGGACGAAGGCCTCGACCCGCGAGCGTGGGCCACGTGCGGCGTTGCCCGTGTAGACCACGAAGTCGCAATAGGGGCACAGGGATACGCAGAACGGGACATGGAGGTAGAGCCCGACCGGCGAGAGCGATCCTTCGAGCGCGGACGTAAGCGCCGGCGTCGGTCGTGCGGCGACACGTGGACCGGACGCCGCGATCGTCAGCGGTCCCCCTCCCCGACGACCTCCCAGCCCTCTGGCGGCTGGCTGGCCGCAAAGGCTTCCTCCGGCTCCTGGCCGGGGGGCTTGACCAGGCCGGCGTGGCCGGTCGTCACGAAGGTCGCGAATCGGGTCATCGAGTGGGCGACGAATGAGGCGCCGATGCCGCCCGTCCAGACGGTCAAGAAACCAGCCACGACGCCCGTGCCGAGGGCGATGAGGAGCATGCCCCGGCTGCGACCGGGCGCCCCGAGGCGCGTGACGATGCCGTACAGGATGGCCTGGAAGGCGATGGCCAGGTCGGTCGGCCAGCCGAGCGCAAGAGTGATGCCCAGGATGGCACCGCGAAAGCAAGCCTCGTCGATGAAGGCGGTACCGATGGCGTTGGCAGCGGCGCCCGGGTAGTGACGGTATTCGGGCCAGCGCAAGCGTCGGTAGCGGAGCCACGCATACAGGCCGGCGACGAGGGTCCCGAGGCCGCCGAAGAGGAGGCCGAGCACGAGCGTCTGGGCGCGGTCCGTCCCGATGCCGAGATGCAGGGTCGTGACCGGCGTCGGGAACACGTACCAGATGGCCACCGCGAGCGCGACACCGGTCGCGTACCAGGCCAGCCTGCGACTGGCGCCACGCCAGCCGCCTGAGGCGGACTCGTCGTCGTACTCGGCCGTGCCGAAGCGAAAGGCATCCAGGCGCAGCAGCACGAGCAGGCCGGTCAGGCCGACGCCCACCAGGATGCGGAGCTGCTGCTCGAGCTCGCCGTCCACCGTCTGGTCAGCCCTCGGACGTGCGCAGCACGGCCAGGAACGCTTCCTGCGGGATCTCGACGCTGCCGATGCGCTTCATGCGGGCCTTCCCCTCCTTTTGCTTCTCGAGCAGTTTGCGCTTTCGCGTGATGTCGCCGCCGTAACACTTCGCCAGCACGTTCTTGCGCATCGCGCGAACGGTGTCGCGGGCGATGACGTTGGAGCCGATGGCGGCCTGGATCGGCACCTCGAACATCTGGCGCGGGATGAGGTCCTTGAGCTTCTCGACGAGCAGGCGGCCCGTTTGTTGCGCGCGATCGCGATGGAGGATGAGCGACAGGGCGTCGACGGGCTCGCCGGCGACGAGGACGTCGAGCTTGACCAGGCGCGCCTCGCGATAGCCGATCTCCTCGTAGTCCATGCTCGCATAGCCCTGTGAGCGGCTCTTCAGCTGGTCGAAGAAGTCGACGATGACCTCGGCCAGCGGCAGTTCGAAGGTGAGCAGGACGCGCTGCGGATCGAGGTATTCCATGGTCTGGAACGCGCCGCGGCGGTTCGTGGCCAGCTCGATGAGCGAGCCGATGTAGCTGCTCGGCGTCACGATCTTGACCCGCACCCACGGCTCGGAGATGGCCTCGATGGCACCGATGTCGGGCAGCTCGGACGGGTTGTCCACGATGACCGGCTGGTCCGAGTGGAGGAGCTTGACGCGATACTCGACCGATGGTGCCGAGGCGATTAGGTCGAGGTCGAACTCACGCTCGAGCCGCTCCTGGATGATCTCCATGTGGAGCAGCCCGAGGAAGCCGCAGCGGAAGCCGAAGCCGAGTGCCACCGAGCTCTCTGGCTCGAAGGTTATCGAGGCGTCGTTCAGGTGGAGTTTCTCGAGTGCGTCGCGCAGGAGCGGATAATCCGGGCCATTGAGCGGGTAGATGCCGGCGAAGACGAGCGGCTTGGCGGCCTTGTAGCCTGGCAGTGGCGCGTTGGCGGCGCGTCCGGCGGCCGTCAGCGTGTCGCCGACCTGGCAATCGCGCACGCTCTTGAGGCCGGTCGCCACGTAGCCCACCTCGCCGGCGGAGAGCCGCTCCATGGGCACCAGCTGCGGCCGGAAGACGCCCAGCTCGAGGAGGTCGGCCTCGGCGCCCGAGGCCATGAGTCGGATCGTCTCGTGCGAGGCGAGCGTGCCTTCGGCCAGCCGGACGTAGGCCACGACGCCTTTGTAGGCGTCGTAGTGCGAGTCGAAGATGAGGCCGCGCAGCGGCGCCTCCGGGTCACCCTTCGGGGACGGGACGCGAGCCACGATGGCCTCGAGGATCTCCGGCACGCCGGTGCCCTCCTTGGCGGACGCCAGGATGACCTCCTCGCGCGGGATGGCGAGGACGTTTTCGAGCTCCTCGATGACCACCTCTGGCTGGGCAGATGGCAGATCGATCTTGTTGAGCACCGGGATGATCATGAGCCCGAGCCCGAGCGCCAGGTGGACGTTGGCGAGCGTTTGCGCCTCGATACCCTGGGCGGAATCCACGACCAGGATGGCGCCTTCACAGGCCTGCAAGCTCCGGCTGACCTCGTAGGTGAAGTCGACGTGGCCTGGGGTGTCGATGAGGTTGAGGCCGTAGACGAGACCGTCGGCGGCCATGTACTCGAGACGCACGGCGCGGGCCTTGATGGTGATGCCCTTTTCGCGCTCGAGGTCCATCGAATCGAGGACCTGGCTGGTCATCTGGCGCGCGTCGATGGTGTGCGTCAGCTCCAGGAGGCGATCGGCCAGGGTCGACTTGCCATGGTCGATGTGCGCGATGATGGAGAAATTTCGAATGAGACGCTGATCCATGCGTGAACGGACGTGCAGGCCATTATGGCAGCTT
>JBEVDC010000093.1:0-12093 GCA_040514195.1 Candidatus Limnocylindrales bacterium
CTGGACCCGCACGGACATCGCGGACACGTCCCGGCGCAGCTTCTCCGCGACCACGAACGCGCCCTCCGCGTCCGTCTCCGGCAGCAGCACCACGAACTCGTCGCCGCCGTACCGGGCGGCCGTGTCGATGACCCGGATGCCCTGTCGGATCGATTCGGCGACGGCCTGCAACATCCGGTCGCCGAAGTAATGGCCGAATCGGTCATTGATGGGCTTGAGGCCGTCAAGGTCGAGCATCAGGAGGCTGAATCGGCGGTTGGTTCGGCCGGCTCGTGCGATCTCCCGTTCGATGGCCGCGAAGAGGAAGGTGCGGTTGTAAAGCCGCGTCAGGGGATCATGCAGGGAGAGCCGCAGCGCGGCATCTCGCGTCCGGCGCTGCTCGCCGGCCACGACAGAGGCGAGGTACGAGAGGAGCCAAAGCGCCATCACGTTGACCGCCAGGACCACGACCTGCTCGGTCGTGTAGGTCGCGCCGCCGCGGGTCACGAGCAGCGCGCCAACGTAGGCGGCCGTGATCGCCGCCGCCAGGACGAAGCTGGCGCCGCCGCCGGTGACAAGCGCGGCCGCGGCCACGAGCAGGAAATAGCCGAAGAAGAAGGGGCTCACGACGCCACCCGTGAGCACGATGAGGAGGGTGAAGAAGATCACGGCCGCGCCGGCCTCGATCAGGAAGACGGTTCCCAGATCGGTCACGCGCGAGCCCAGCTCGTCGAGCACGACAAGTGCTCCGGCTCCCACGAGCAGCACAAGGTAGATCGCCGGCGCCTCCGTCGGCCACAGCCCGCCACCAGCCACGACCACCGCCGTGACAACGAGGAAGGTGAAGCTGACGGTCCGGATGACGCGTCGATATGTCGCCAGGCGGATACCGGATCCGGCGGCCGGGCGACTCTCAGGATCGTTGGCCAGCTCCATGGCGACGTCGACCGGTTCGCCGCCCACGGGCATCGGCCCGCGCGCGATGATCATGTTGCGGCGCTGCGAGACGAGCGCAACGACGATGAGCAGGTTGCCGACCAGCAGGGCGACGAGGAGGGCGGCGATCGTGAGGATGGGCACCTAGCCAGCGTACCGCGCGCTTGACGTCACCGCCAGACCTCGCGATCGGTCGATCCAGGACCCCGTATGTGCGGATCACGTTGCCAGACAGGCGTCTGAATACGAATCTCGTTGCCCACCCGCACCGCCTCTGGTACCGTCGGGCGATGGCTGGACAGCGCCGCGAGACGGGCGACCACGGCATACAGGGCAGCGACGGCATCGGCGAACTGGACCGGCGGATCATCGAGTTCCTTCAACAGGACGGTCGCCGCCCGTTCACCCAGATCGCTGCGGAGCTCGGCGTCAGCGAGGCCGCCGTGCGAGCGCGGACCAACCGACTCATCGAGCGCGGCGTGCTCCAGGTCGTCGGCGTCGCCGACCCGCTCAAGATGGGCTACCACCAGATGGCCATGATCGGCGTCCGTTGTCCGGGCGACCGGCTGATAGCCGCGGCGGAGGCGATCGCTCGACTGCCGGAGGTCATCTACGTCGTGGCCACGGCCGGCGCGTACGACCTGCTGGTGGAGGCCGTGTGCGAGGACAGCGATGCCCTGCTGGCCTTCCTGACGGATCGGCTCGGACCGATCGAGGGTGTGCGCTCGACCGAGACCTTCATCTACCTGCGCATCGTCAAGCAGTCATATCAGTGGGGGAACCACTGACCGAGCCTGCCGACGGCCGTGCGAGCGGACCGACCGACCGAGGTGGGACGGCCGCCTGGCGCGAAGTCCTCGCCGTCTTCCTGCGGCTCGGGCTGACCGCATTCGGTGGCCCGGCCGCCCACACGGGTCTCTTTCGGGAGACGGTCGTCCGCCGGCACGGCTGGATCGACGATCCAGACTTCATGGACCTGGTCGCGGCGACCAGCGTCATCCCTGGTCCGAACTCGAGCGAGCTTGCCCTCGCGATCGGACGACGACGCGCGGGTTGGCCGGGATTCTTCGCCGCGGGCGCGGGCTTCATCCTGCCGGCCGTGGTCATCAGCGTCGTCCTCGCCTGGCTGGCGGTCGGCGCCGCGACCGCTGAGACCGTGGCGGCCGTCCTGGTCGGCATCGACCCCGTCATCATCGCCATCCTGATCGTCAGCGTGCTCGGTCTCGGGCGCACGATGGCGGGCGATGGTGCACGCCTGATGGTGGCTGCGATCGCGGCCATCGCCTACCTGGCGGGGCTGCCGGAGGTCGGCATCCTGGTCGCCGGCGCGGCCGTCGTCGCCGGCTGGCGTTTCAGCCACGAACGGCGACCTGGCGCAGCCGGGCCTGGCGACTCCAAAGCCGTGGGTGCCCTGATCGCGGCGGGCGGCTCGATGGCGACGGCGGCGACGACGGCCGCCATCGGCCTGCTGCCCATCTTCCTGGTCTTTCTCAAGGCCGGCGCCCTCCTCTTCGGGTCCGGCTACGTTCTGGTGGCCCTCCTGCGCGCTGACCTCGTGCAGGGCCTCGGCTGGATCACCGAGCGCCAGCTCCTGGATGCGATCGCCGTCGGCCAGGCGACGCCCGGACCGTTGACGAGCACTGCCGGTTACATCGGCTTCCTGCTGGCCGGCCTGCCCGGCGCCCTGGTCGCCTCCATCGGCATCTTCCTGCCCGCCTTCGTCCTCGTCGCCTTCCTCGAACCTATCGTGCGAGCCGTCCGCTCCAACTCGCTCGCGGCGGCTGCCCTCGGCGGCGCAGGCGCGGCTGCGCTCGGCCTGATGGCCGGCGTGACCATCGAACTGGCGGCGCTGACCCTGGTGCCCGGTGGCATCCTTGTCGTGGTTCCGCTCGCCGTGGCGGTCGGCGCCACCATCGCGCTCGCCTCCGGGCGAGTCGGCCCGACCGTCCTGATCATCATCGGCGGGCTCATCGGGCTGGCTCGCGTGGTCGTCGTCGGCTAGCATCCGACGGTGGACGCTGCCGAGCTCATCGAGCTGATCCGTGCCTCGGTCATCGGTGACGACGAGGCGGTCGCCGGTCCCTTCGGTGTGCGCCGGGTGACCTACGCGGACTACACCGCCTCGGGCCGCTCGCTGTCGTTCATCGAGGACTACGTCCGCGACGCGGTCCTGCCGCTCTACGCCAACACGCACACGGAGTCATCCGGCACCGGGCTGCAGACGACGCGCTTCCGCGAGGAGGCCCGGCGGATCATCCTGGAGGCCTGCGGCGGTGGGCCGGAGCACGCCGTCATCTTCTGCGGCTCTGGCTCGACGGCCGCCGTCAACAAGCTCGTGGCCGTGCTCGGCTTGCGTATCCCCGAGGCGCTCGACGACCGCTATCGCCTGCGCGACCGGATCCCCGCCTCGGAGCGGCCGGTGGTCTTCATCGGGCCATACGAGCACCACTCCAACGAGCTGCCCTGGCGCGAGACGATCGCCGACGTCGCGGTCATCCCGGAGGACCAGGACGGGCGCATCGATCTCGATCGTCTGGAGGCCGAGCTGCTGAGGTATGCCGACCGGCCGCTCAAGATCGGCAGCTTCTCGGCGGCTTCGAACGTGACCGGCATCATCTCCGACACACGTGCTATCTCGATCCTCCTCCACCGGCATGGGGCGCTCTCGTTCTGGGACTTCGCGGCGGCGGCACCCTACGTCGAGGTCGAGATGGCCCCACATCGACCGGGCCCCGACGCCGAGCTGGACTTCAAGGATGCGCTGGTCATCTCGCCGCACAAGTTCATCGGCGGTCCCGGCACCCCCGGCGTGCTTGTCGCGCGCCGTGACCTGTTCCACAACCGTGTCCCGAGCATGCCGGGAGGCGGCACCGTGGCCTACGTCAATCCGCTCGAGCATCGGTATCTGGCCGACGTCGAGCATCGCGAGGAGGGCGGCACCCCGGCGATCGTCGAATCCATCCGAGCCGGGCTCGTCTTCCAGCTCAAGCAGCGCGTCGGGGTGAAGGCCATCCGCTCGCGAGAAGAGGCGTACATCGGGCGAGCCATCGAGCGCTGGCAGGCGAACTCGGCCATCGAGATCCTTGGCAACCCGGCGCTCGACCGGCTCTCGATCGTCTCGTTCGTCGTCCGTCACGAGGGACGCTACCTGCACCACAACTTCGTGGTCGCCCTGCTCAACGACCTGTTCGGCATCCAGTCCCGTGGCGGCTGCTCGTGCGCCGGCCCCTACGGCCATCGGCTCCTGGGCATCGACCTGGACACGTCGCATGAGTTCGAACGCGAGATCGCCCGAGGCTGCGAAGGCATCAAGCCGGGCTGGATCCGGGTCAACTTCAACTACTTCATCAGCGAGGCGGTCTTCGCCTACATCCTCGAGGCCGTGGAGCTAGTGGCTCGCGACGGTTGGCGGCTGCTCCCGCGCTATCGGTTCGAGCCCGAGTCCGGCCTCTGGCAGCATCGCAACGGTTTGGCCGAGCCGCCGCTCAGCCTTGGCGACGTCGCGTACGCAGGCGGTGGCATGCGCTATGCGTCCCATCGGCATCGAGCGCCGGAGTCGAGCCTGGCAGATCACCTGGCCGAGGCGCGAGCAGTCCTGGCGGAGCAGCCCGAGCCGGCCGACGGGCCGGAGGCCTCGGTCAGCGCTGACTTCGAGGCGCTGCGCTGGTTCTGGATGCCGTCCGAGGTGGCGGCTATGGAGCCGGCGCCGCGATCGGGGGCAGGGGGCTGACGCGACTCGACGAGCGCTCCTGGAGGGGGCCGACGAGAGCGTCGAGCGCGACGGCCAGCTTCGTGGCGGCTTCGAGGTGTGATGCGTCAGGCTGCGGCGGTGCCGCACTTGCCTCGATCGGACCCCAGAAGACGACGATGTTCTGGCCAGCGAACGTGAACGGCGGTGAGCCCTTGGCCGGCGCGCCGCCGTCACGGAAGGGCAATGCCTTGGCACGCGTCGTGGCCGACGAGAATTCGAGCAGTGAGAGCGGCCAGCCGGCATACGTGGCGTTGTACGTGGTGCGCGGCTCCTTGCCGCTCAGTGCGTTGGTCCCGACGAGGCCGAGGCCGGCGCGGTTGAGCCGCGTATAGACCTCGGTCCCGGCGGCGGGATCGGACAGGTGCGCATTGGGGGTCGGCGTCGGTCGCGGCGTCGCCGCCGCCGCGGACGGCGACGGAACGACGGTCTCGCCACACGCGGCGAGCAGGCTGAGCGCGACGAGCGTGGCGGCCACGAGACGGCCACGCCCGGTCCATGATGCGGTTCCCGAGGTCATCGTCAGTCGATGCTAGTCCGGTCGGTGACTTCCAGCACTGACCCGATGGTCCCGTCGGCACCCGCCCGTTGGCGTGGATGCACGATAGCCCACGCTCGATCGAGACGGGACCCACGGTCTATCCTGCCCACATCGTGGGGCCCATGCGCCCGCCACGTGCCCATGCGTACGACCGGGAGGCAGCGACCGATGAGCGACACCGGCCCGGAGGCGGGCACGACCATCACGGTGGCCGGTCTGGGTTCCGCCCCGATCCAGCCGGACCGGGCGGAGATCGGCCTCGGCGCCAATGCGTCGGCAGACACGGCGGCCGAGGCTCGCGATACGGTGGCAGCGGCCATGACCGCCATCCTGGCCGCCGTCCGCGGCCTCGGGGTCCGCACGTTGCGGACATCGAACCTTTCGGTCGCACCGCGCTACGACCACCGCGGTGAGACCACGCACATCGTGGGCTACGAGGCCACGAACGCGGTCACCGCGACGATCGAGGATCTGGAGACGCTCGGCGCCGTGGTCGACGCAGCCATCGCCGCCGGCGCCACGTCACTCGACGGCCCGCGCTTCTTCGCTGCCGACCCAAGCGAGGCGATCGCGACCGCGCGACGCCTGGCCGTCGAAGACGCTGCGGGGCGGGCGACCACCCTGGCCGAGGCGGCGGGCCTGCAGGTCATCGGCATCGTGTCCATCAGCGAAGGCAGCGACCGCCCGATCCCGATACCCAGGGCAGCCCGCATGATGGCCCTGGCGGATGCCATGCCGTCGCCCATCGAGGTCGGCGCCGACGAAGTACGCGTCGAGGTCGAGGTGGTCTACCGAGCCGGCTGACCGAGCCCGTCAGCCGCTCCCGCTCGGGACTCGAGGGCCGCGGTTGGCAAACGCGCGTAGAAGCGGGCACCGCCACCGGATGCGTCGAGCGCTTCGATGGTGCCTCCGTGGCGTTCGACGATCCAGGCGGCGATGGCAAGGCCCAGGCCAGTGCCACCATGGGGCGCGTCGTCTGCGCGCCAGAAGCGTTCGAAGACGAGCTGGCGGTCTTGGGGCCGGATGCCGGTCCCGGCGTCGTCCACGATCAGCGAGACATGGCCGGCCTCGGGGCGGACGGTGACCAAGACCGTGCCTTGGGCAGGACTGTGGCGGACCGCATTGTCGATGAGGATGGTGACCAGTTGGCGGATACGGAGTGCGTCGCCTGACATCGGCGCCGGACGAGGATCGACGACGATGCCGACCTCTCGCTCGGCCGCCATCGCCGTCAGCGCCCCAGCGCCCTCGGTCGCGACGTCGGCCAGGTCGATAGGCTCGAGATGGAGCTCGAGGGCACCCGCGTCGGTGCGAGCGAGGAGCAGGAGATCGTCGACCAGGGCCGTCACATGGCTGACCTCGACCTCGATGTCGTCGAGCGCATCCCCGACGTCGGCCACCCGCTCGGCCTGATTCCGCCGCAGATCATCCACGCTGCCGCGGATGATGGTCAGCGGCGTGCGAAGTTCGTGGCTGGCGTTGGCCGTGAACTCGCGCTGGCGGCGGAGGGCTTCGTCGCGGCGTCCCATCGCGTCGCGGATGGGAACCAGCGCCCGGCCCGCGTAGACATAGCCCACGCCCGATGCCATGAGCAGGGCCGTCAGGCCGCCGACGAGGAGGGCCATGGTCAGGGCGTCGAGCAGGCGCTGCTCGGACACGCGCTCGCCGACGACCTGGACGACATAAGTGCCGTCGTCACGCACCACGGCCTGCGACAGGATGCGCACGGGGATCCCCCCGAGATCGGCCGTCCGAATGTCGACCACGCCTTCGCGCGCCGCGGCGATGCCCGACGTGTCGGGGATGCCCTCGAGCTCGTCGGCGCCGAGCACCGTGCCGTCGGGCTGGACGACGACGGCCAGCGTGCCGGAGCCGCGACCGCCGAATGAGACGCCGATGGGCGAGCGACCCGGCCGCGGTCCAGGGCCGGGCAGCCGGGAGACGTAGCGGGCGACATCCGTGACGCGGTCCTCCAGGACGGCCGCGCCCCCGGCTGCCAACGCACGGCTGACGGTCAGGTAGACGGCGCCACCGAGGATGAGCAGGACGACGAGCGTCAGGCCACCGCTCCAGAGCATGAGCCTGAGCCGCGTGCGTCGGAGGAGCGCGCTTTCGGCGGTCGCGGGCGGGCCGGAGGCGGCGGACATCCGGCCGGTCACGCCGGGCGGATGCGGTAGCCAACGCCCCGGACGGTCTCGACCCAGGCCGCGCCGACAGGGCCCAATTTCTCGCGCAGGATGTGGATGTAGGCCTCGACCGTGTTCGGCGTCAGGGCCGCACCGTAGGGCCAGGCGTGGTCGAGCAGCTGATCCCTCGAGAGGACCTGACCCGGACGCCGCAGGAGGCACTCCAGGACCGCGAATTCGCGCGGGCCGAGGACCACGTCCCGACCCTCGACCGTCACGCGGTGGGCGGCCTCCTGGAGCACGATCGGTCCCGCCTGCAGGTCGGGTGTCTGGCGCGGGCTCGGCCGGCGGCTGAGCGCCCGGAGTCGGGCGGCGAGCTCCTCGTAGGCGAAGGGCTTGACGAGATAGTCGTCTGCGCCCGCGTCGAGGCCCTGCACGCGGGAGGCGACAGCGTCACGAGCGGTGAGCATCAGGATGGGCATCGTGGCGCCACGTTGGCGCAACCGCCGGGCGACCTCGAAGCCGTCGACGTCCGGGAGGCCGACGTCCAGGACGATGGCGTCAAGCTCGAGGTCTTCGGCGATCTCCAGGCCCGCGCTCGCCGTCGGTGCGCCCTCGACGACGTGGCCGTCCTGGCCGAGAAGACGGCGGAGCAGACGCAGGAGACGGGGGTCGTCCTCGATGACCAGCAGGTGCATCGTCAGGTCGGGTGCTTCGCGACGCCGGCCGTTCGGGTTCGCCGATCGCCTGAGCCACCCAGGGGGGCGGATGGCTCGGCGATGGCGGTGGTGGACGACGGGGAGGAGACCGCCGTCCGACATGTGATCACGATGTCATCCTGCCGCCTTTGGCTGAAGCCCGCCTGAAGTCTGGAGCGACCATTGCGGCGTCATAGAAGCCTGAGGAGGCCCGTTTGACCGATTCCCTGGGGACGGCCACGCTTCCCGCATGCGTCACAAGCCATGGCTCGTGCTTGCGGCTATCAGCGGAGTGGTCGTCATCGTCGGTGCCCTGGCGGTCGGCGTTATCGGCACCGGGGGTGGCAACGGCACCGCCGGCCGTCCTGCGGGCACGATGACGGTGACGGATCCGACGGCCACCCCGCGCCCGACCGCACGGCCCATCCCCGGCCACGAGGTCTACGGCTACATCCCATATTGGGAGATGGATGCGGGCATCGCGAATCACGTCGCGGACAGGGATCTCTCCACCATCGCCCTCTTCTCGGTCACCGTCCGGCGCGACGGTACGCTCAATACGTCGGGTCGCGGTTACAAGCGCATCGTGGATACCGTCGGGCGACAGCTCGTGCGCGAGGCACGCCAACGCGGTATCCGTAGCGAAGTCGTCTTCAGCAGCTTCGGCGCCAAGCGCAACGAGCGGCTCTTCGGCGGGCCGATCGAAACCCAGGACGCGGCCATCGAGGCCCTCGTCGCCTTCGCTGCCGAACGAAAATTCGACGGCATCAATGTGGACGTCGAGACGCTCGATCGATCCCTCGTCCCGGCTTACGGCGCCTTCGTCGCCAGGCTTCGAGCTCGCCTCCGCGAAACGATCCCCGACGGTCAGGTCTCGGTCGCCACCGGCGCCAACGTGATCGGCTCCGAGATGGCGGCCGCGGCCTCCGCGGCTGGGGCGGATCGCATCTTCCTGATGGGCTACGACTACCACTGGGCAGGATCTGCGCCGGGTGCTTCGGCGCCGCTGGAGCGTCGTGACGGCGACGAGAAGGACCTCGCCTGGTCGCTCGACCGCTACGAGACTCTGGGCGTGCCCGTCGAGCGGACGTTGCTCGGGCTGCCGTTCTACGGCATGGTCTGGCCGGTCAGTGGGCCGGACATCGGGGCGCCACGCACGGGCCGGGGTGAGGCCTGGGTCCCGGCGAGCAACCGCAGCTTCCTGCGCAAGCCCCCGGTGGACCCGGTGCGCGATGAGATCGAGGTCGTCGATGTGTATGTGGTGCCGACCAAGGGCGCCAAGCCTGCGCCGACGAGCGATCTCGCAGCTTCATCCGGCCCCGACACGAGCCCGAGCTCCGGTGCTTGGCACGCCATCTACGTCGACTCGCCGGAGACCCTGACCCCGAAGCTGCGCCTGGCCAACGATCGCGGCTTGGCGGGCGTCGGGTTCTGGGCCATCGGCTTCGAGCGCGGGCTGCCCGGTTACCAGGCGCTCATCGACGATTTCCGCCGAGACGAGCTGCCGGCGCCGTAGCGCGTGTGGTCGGGGTGGTGGGATTTGAACCCACAACCTCGTGCTCCCAAAGCACGCACGCTGCCAGATTGCGCCACACCCCGACGCCGCGGATGGTAGCGCAGGGACCAAGGACACCCGCAGCTGAACGGGGTTCAGCTGCGCCGGAGGCCGCCCGGAGAGGTCGGTGAACGGCTCAGTCGCGCGCCGAGGCGAGGACGGACGGCACCTGCTCGGCGACGCCGGCAGAGACCTCGTCGATGATCGCGGCGGGGGTCCGCCCATCGGCACCGTGGCGATCGAGCGCCGCGGCGGGGAGGCCGAAGACGGTCGCCTCGAGGCGGCCCCAAGCACCGAGGATGACGCCCGATAGCCGGTCTACCTCTCGGGGCGTCCAGCCGATCATGACCAGCGTCTTGTCCACCTGGATGGTGTGCTCGCGCAAGTGCGAGGACCAACGTCCCATGCGGAAACCGACGTCGACCCAGGCGCCGGACCACCGGGCCCGAGCCGCCAGGTCGTGGTCGTCGAAGGCGGCCATCCGCGCCGTCTCGAGATCGAGCAGGTCGTCGAGTCGAGATCGGATCACCGGCAGGCTCCCGTGGCCCTCCGTGGACTCGTCCGGGAAGTCGTCGCCGACGGCGTCAGGGATGACCTCCGGGAACGGGTCGGTGCCGCGTTGGAGGAGCCACCAGGCGGTGAAGTGTCCGTAGGCGCGTTGGCCATTGATGATGTGAGCGAGCGTCTGGCGCAGCGTCCACTCACCGCCGCCGGGGTCGCGATCGAGCTCAGCATCGTCGAGGGGCAGCAGGCGCGCATGGAGATCCCAGCGAGCAGCAGTGGCCGGAGCCGCGCGCCGCGCGCCCGGTGTATGAGCGGTGCCCGCCGCCGTGAGCGCCCCCATGACCGCGCCACTGGCGACCTCCAGCCGCTCGTAGGCGTGGTAGAAGCCATAGCGGACGTCCAACGCCTCGCCCCGCCACGGCCACGTCCGTTCGAGCGCGGCGTCGTCGATCTCGAGCAAGGCAGCCGCCGCCGCCGCGATCCGCTCTCGTGCGCTGGCGATGACCGGGTGAAGGTCGACCGTCTCCGTCGGCAGGCCTGAGAGGTACTCGGATTCCAGGGGCGCGCCGCCGATCATGCCGCCGTCCCGGCGGGTCGTCGGAAGAGCGCCACCCGCCAGAAGAAGGTGCCGCTCTCCGCCACCTGCTCGAGTCCCGCGGCGACCGCCAGGTCATCCACCAGGCGGTTCGAATGCGCGAACGGCCGGTAGCGCTTCCGAAGGAACCGGAACCAGAGCGCCTCCAGGGCGATGCCCGCCCGCACCATCCATCGGTCACGTGGCAGGACGATGCCGTACAGTCGACCCGCCCGAGCCGCCGAGAGCCCGACGAGCGACGTCACGTCCGGGTAGCAGCAGATGACACGGTCGAGGGTGACCACGTCCGCGCCCGGGATGTCGGCGGCACGACGCACGGCATCGCCCTCGACGAAGGTCATCCGATCGGCCAGTCCGGCCGCGGCTGCCGCCTCCCGGGCGATCGCCACCGACGCTTGCGAAGCGTCGGCCAGTGTGCTCCGGCTGGCCCCGGCACGCAGCAGTTCCTGGTCGATGATGCCGATGCCACCGCCGATGTCGAGGACGGTCGCACCGTCGACACCCTGCGCGCGGATGAGCTCGAGGAGCATGCGCGTCGTCTTGTCCGGACCTTCGCGTCGATAGCGACGAAGGTCATCCTCCGCGTTCCGGCGATCGAAGATGGAGGCGAACGCGTCGCAGCCGCAGGCGTCCATGGTCGGGTCAGTATCCCAGCCGTCGCAAGGCGTCGGCCATCGCCAGCGCGGCGTGTGCCCGATGCGAGACCGCATTCTTCTCGTCCTGGCTCAGCTGCCCGACCGTCCGACCGCCCGGCGGCTCGAAATCGGGCTCGAAGATCGGGTCGTAGCCGAAGCCGCCGCTTCCGCGCGGCGCATCCGCGATGCGACCGGCGAAGGTGCCTTCAACCATGACCGGCGCGTCCGACCGCAGGGGATCGACGCAAGCCAGGACACAGACATAGCGTGCGCCGCGCGCCTCCGGAGCGACAGCGCCCAGCGACGCAAGCTCCGCCAGCAGCTTCGCGTTGTTGTCGGCGTCGGTTGCCTGCTCTCCGGCGTAGCGCCTCGTACGCACGCCCGGGCCACCGCCCAAAGCATCGACCTCGATGCCCGAGTCGTCGGCCAGCGTCCAGAGCTCCGAGCACTCCGCGCCCCAGCGGGCCTTGATGAGGGCGTTGTCGGCGAAGCTGAGGCCGTCCTCGATGGGCTCGCCGGCGATGCCCAGGTCGTCGAGCGTGACAAGTTCGACCCCCGGCAGCTCGAGGAGTTGCCGCAGCTCGCCGAGCTTGTGCGGCGAGCGGGTGGCAACAAGCATCCGCGTCACGCGATCGGGACCGGGCTCAGGCGTCGGTGCGCGCGAGCGTCGAGGCCTGCAGGTCGAACAGCTGGCGGAGGCCGTCGTCGGCCAGGCCGAGCAGCCGGTCCATCGAAGGCCGGTCGAAGGGCTTGCCCTCGGCCGTGGCCTGCAGCTC
>JBEVDC010000208.1:0-3289 GCA_040514195.1 Candidatus Limnocylindrales bacterium
AAGGGATCTCTCCAGGTGGCCGCAGCGCACACCGTCGAGGGCCACGACCGCGGTGGTCACGCCACCGCGACAGCAGATGGTCAGGGCAACGTCGTCGGCCTGACGTTCGACACCGATTGGCTCGAATCGGCCAGCGGAGCACACATCGGCAACGCGGCGACCGAGGCGATCACGTCCGCCAGCGGCCGCGGCCGCGCGTCCACCGACCTGACAGCGGTCATTGCGGCCAGCCGGCTCGGACGCATCCACGATCACCTCATTGACCGCCGACCCGGAAGCTGAAAGGAACAATCATGGCCACACTCAAGATGGCGATCGACGCGCTCAACAAGGACTCACAGGCATGGTCCACCGTGTCCACGGGCCTGTCGGACTGCTCGACGGCGGCCTACGACCAGGACGTGTCGTCCGGGGCCTTCCCCATCAACGTCCCCGTCGAGCTGCACTCGCTGTACACCAGCCTCCAGTCCAAGGTCGGCCGGCTCCTCAGTGAAGGGGCGACCGAGTCCGAGGCCGTCGCGGACGAGCTCATCAACGTGCGCAACATCCTCGAAGGCGCCGACGAGGCCGCCCAGCAGAGCATCGACGGACTCTGGGACTTCGAGTGACGTCCCGCCGCACCCACATCATCCACACGCCGAGCAACGGGGAGCAGAACCATGGCTGACGACTACACGATCTACGACATTCTCAACTTCCTCAACGACCTGCAGGGCGACATCGACGAGATGCAGGCCGCCGTCAACAACGCTCTCAACAACCTGCCCTGGTGGGTCCCGGACTGGGCGATCAAGCCCGTGTACGACGAATGGAACAACCTCTGCGACGAGTGGGGCGCGATGATCCAGGACGTGGAGGATCTGGTCGACAACGTCGGCGAGGCGTGGACGTTGCGGGCAGCGGCCGCCGCGTGGCGTGACCAGGTCGACAACAAGCTCACCGGCATTCCCGGCAAGGTCGCGCCCGGGCAGCTGAGCAGTGACGACGTCTTCTCCGGGGTCTCGGCCAGTGCGTACCGCGGCGTCATCCCCAACCAGACAGCGGCGATGAACGCCGTCAAGCCGCAGTACACCTCCAAGATCGCCGACGGCCTCGACGACGTCGCCGATGCCATCAACAAGTCCCTCTCGACCGTGCAGGAGGCCCTGGTCGCGCTCGGCGTGGCCGTGGCCGGAGCGATCGTGGCCATCGCCGGCGCCGCAGCCGTGATCCCGCTGATCGGCGGCATCATCACCTGCATCGGCGCCCTGGCGACCTTCGCGGTCAAGATGATGAACGCGAAGGACCAGCTCACCACCGACACGCAGACGGTGCAGAGCGCCTGGGACGGCGTGAAGACCGACTGGACCAACTTCGACGGGGAGAAGTGGCCCCAGGCCACGTTTGCCTGAGTCCGTCAGGGCACAATGTCCGACGTGCCGGCCCACGTCATCGTCCTTGCCGGACCCAGCGGAGCCGGGAAGTCCCGGCTGGCCGAGCGGCTGGGCCTGCCCGTGCTCCGGCTCGACGACTTCTACAAGGACGGCGACGACCCGACGCTGCCGACCATCACCACGGGTGCCAACGCCGGCCTGGTGGACTGGGACCATCCGGACTCGTGGCTGCACGACGACGCCCTCGCGGCGCTCACGGCCCTGTGCCGCGACGGCTCGGCCCAGGTGCCCGTCTACGAGATCTCCCAGAACGGCCGCTGCGGCTCCCAACCCCTCGATCTGGCCGGCGCGCCCGTCTTCATCGCCGAGGGCATCTTCGCGCCCGAGATCGTGCCCGAGTGCCGCCGGGCCGGGTTGCTGGAGGCGGCGTACTGCGTCACCCAACGACCGGCCGTGACCTTCTGGCGGCGCCTGACCCGCGACCTGCGGGAGCGGCGCAAGCCGCCCCTGATGCTGGTCCGCCGGGGTCTGGCGCTGATGCGTGACCAGCGCCGAGTCGTGGCCCACGCGGTCGAGCTCGGCTGCGAGGTCGCGACGCCGGACCAGGCCTATGCCCGCATCACGACCGCCCGCAGCCGCGCATGAGCATCACCGAGACCGGCCGGCTGGTCCTGGGGCGCCAGTTCCAGCAACCCGACCAGCGCAGCTGCGGCGCCGCCGTCGCCGTGATGGCCGAGGCCCTCGGCAACGACGGCTACGCCCGACGGCTCCTGGCCGGTGGCGACGACGAGTTCGAGCGCGAGGTGATCGCGATGCATCGCCGGATCACCGGACCCGTCGACGCCGCGGGGTCCATCCAGGCGCCCTGGTTGCGAGCGATCGGCACTCCCCCGTGGGCACTGGCTCGCCAGCTCGGCCGAGGCTCGACCAGGCGCCGCGTCGGCACCGCCCGATTCCGGCCGGGCCACGCCTGGGCCGCAATGAGCACCAGCCTCGCCCGCGGCGCGCTGGTGCCGGCCTACGTCGGCAGCCGCTGGCTGCCGCGCCACGTCGTGCTGGCCATCGCCCCGCTCGACGACGCGGTCCGCGTGTATGAGCCCGGCGCCGGTCGGGTCGTGCGGGTCACGCGCGAGGAGTGGGTCGAGGGGCGGCTGGTGCTGGGCGGCTGGCGTGAGCCATGGTTCGTCGTCAGCTCGCCTCACTGATCAGTGCGGCATAGCCGGGCTTGACCACGTCGTTGATGATCGCCAGCCGCTCGTCGAAGGGCAGGAACGCCGACTTCATCGCGTTGATGGTGAACCACCTCAGGTCCTCGAGGGTGTAGCCGAACGCCTCGACGAGTCCGGACATCTCCTCGGTCATCGAGGTCTGGCTCATCAACCTGTTGTCGGTGTTGACGGTGACGCGGAACCGCAACCGGGTCAGCAACCCGATCGGGTGCTCGGCGATCGAGTCCGCGGCCCCGGTCTGGATGTTGGACCGCGGGCACATCTCGAGGGGGATGCGGCTGTCCCGGACGTACGCCGCCAGCCGACCGAGCTCGACCGACCCGTCGTCGTTCACGGTGATGTCGTCCACGATCCGCACCCCGTGGCCGAGCCGCGCCGCTCCGCACCACTGGATGGCCTGCCAGATGGACGGCAGGCCGAACGCCTCACCGGCGTGGATCGTGAAGTGGGAGTTCTCCCGCTGGAGGTACTCGAACGCGTCCAGGTGACGCGTGGGAGGGAACCCCGCCTCGGCGCCCGCGATGTCGAAGCCCGCGACGCCACGGTCGCGCCAGGCGATGGCCAGCTCGGCGATCTCCATGGAGCGCGCCTGGTGGCGCATCGCGGTCAGGAGCTGGCGTACGACGACGCGTCCGCCGGCGGCGGCGACGCCCTCGTCGAAGCCCTCCTGCACGGCCGCGACGACCT
>JBEVDC010000182.1:0-3826 GCA_040514195.1 Candidatus Limnocylindrales bacterium
GGCGCTGCCGTCCTGGAGATGACGCTGCTCGGCGGTAGCTTCGAGGTCACCGCATCGGGGGTCATCGCCATCGCCGGTGCGGATATGGAGGCGGTCGAGGAGCGCCACGCACGTCCCCTGGCGCTCGGTCGCAGCCACCGGGTCCTGGCTGGCGAGGTCCTCCGATTTAGCGCGGCCGTGCGCGGCGTGCGCACGTATCTCGCGCTTCCCGGAGGCATCGACGTAGAACCGATCCTCGGTTCGCGTTCGACCTGCCTGCCAGGCGGCTTCGGGGGACTCGATGGTCGCGCGCTGGCTCCTGGCGACGTGCTGCGTGCCTCGCGACCGCCGACGGAGGCGGACCCGGACCATAGATGGGCGACCGGAGGCTTCGACCCGACCATGGAGACCACGATCCGGATCGTTCGTGTCAGCCCAGCGCCTGGGGTGCACGCTACGGCATTCGACCGGTTGGTCAGCCGGGCGTGGACCGTCTCGCCGGTCGGGGACCGTACGGGGGCGCGCCTCGAGGGCGACGCGCTGCCGACCACCGCTGCCGGAGAGCACCTGGTCTCGGCCGGCGTCCTGCCTGGCGCCATCCAGCTACCGGCCTCCGGGGAGCCGATCGTCCTCCTGGCCGATGCGCCGACCATCGGTGGCTACCCGGTGCCCGCGGTGGTGGCTCGGGCGGACGTGCCGATCATCGCCCAACGCCAACCCGGCGAGGCTGTCTCCTTCGTGGCGATCACGCTGCAGGAGGCGCGCCTCGCGGCCGACGCACGGAGGCGCGAACGGGTCGAGTCGCGTTCCTGAAGGGTCCGAAAGGGACCCCGTGCGACAATGGTCGGGACATGGGAACCGTCGATCAGGTGGTCATCGCGCGCCGCACCGGATTCTGCTACGGCGTCCGCGAGGCGATCGACTACGCAAAGGTGGCCGCCGCAGAAGGCAAGCAAACGACCACGCTCGGGCAGGTCGTTCACAACGAGGGCGTCATCGAGGAGCTCAAGGCGCAGGGCATCCGGACCGTGGCCAGCCTCGACGAAGTCGACTCGGGTGCGGCCGTCGTCATCCGGGCGCACGGCGTCACACCGGCCGTGATGGCCAGTGCCGAAGCTCGCGGTCTGGAGGTCATCGACGGCACGTGCACCTGGGTGCTGGCCGAGCAGCGGGAGCTGAAGAAGCTCGTCGACGAGGGCTACACGATCGTCATCCTGGGCACGCCCAAACATCCCGAGACCATCGGCCTCCTGGGTCACGCCCCGGACGCGATCGTCGTCGACGACGAGTCGGAGTGGGAGACCATCCCACGGCGCAAGCGGATGGCCTTGATGTCACAGAGCACCCAGCCACCCTGGAAATTCGAGCGGCTGGCCGCCCACATGGTCTCGCGAGCGCACGAGCTCAAGATCGTCAACACCGTCTGCCCCGTCACTAGCCGCCGCCAGCAGGACACCATGGAGCTCGCGGAGCTGGTCGACCTGGTCGTCGTGGTCGGTGGCCGCAGCAGCGCCAACACGGCCGAGCTGACGCGACTGTGCGGCATGGCCGGCAAGCCTGTCATCCAGATCGAGACTCCGCACGACATCGCCGACGCGAGCCCATTCGACGGCGCCCGCGTGGTCGGCGTCACCGGCGGCACCTCGACGCCTATCGAGGATCTCGAAGCCGTCGCCGCCTGGGTCTACCAGATCGCGGGCACGCCGGATCGACAGGCGCATGCCGCTGACCTGGCGCACGATGCGCTCGTTTCGGTCGCCGAACCGGCCTATCGGAGCACCTCGATCGGCCGCTCGGTCCGCGGCGCGCCGGCGGGCACGACCGCCGGCGTCGCCTGAGCGTGCCCGCCCGCCAGGGACGACGTCCGACCCGCGGTTCGGAGGCATCCGGACCTCTCGACGGGCTGCCGGTCGTCGCCATCGTTGGCCGACCCAACGTCGGCAAGAGCACCCTCTTCAATCGGATCGTCGGCGAGCGAACGGCCATCGTCGAGGATCGAGCTCGGACCACCCGGGACCGACTCTACGCCACCGCAGAGTGGAACGCCCGGCGCTTCGTGGTCATCGACACGGGGGGCTTGGAGCGTCGCCCGGGCGATCCCATCGAGGAAAAGGTCCAGGAGCAAGCGCGGCTGGCCATCGGTGAAGCTGATGTCATCCTCTTCCTGGTCGACGCTGCTGCTGGCCTGACGCCCGGAGACATGGAGGCCAACGACCTCCTGCGGACCGGCTCCCGCCCCGTCATCCTGGTCGTCAACAAGGCCGACAACCAACGCCTCGAGCTCGAAGGCGCCGAGTTCCACCGCCTGGGCTGGGCTGAGACCTACGCCATCAGCGCGGCGCATGGCCGCGGGACGGGCGACCTGCTCGATGCGGTCGTCTGGGCCCTGCCGCCAGAGTCGGCATCGGAGCTCGAACGCAAGCGCCGCGAGGCCGAGATCGAGGCCGATGTCGAGGCGTTCGGCGAGGAGGCGCTCGACTGGCAGCTCGAGGCGACCGTCGGCAGCGGCGCCGCCGAACTCGATCCACGCGTGGCCGCCTGGGATGCCCAGGTCGCCGCCGACCAGGCCCGCGCCGCCGAGCCCAACCGCATCGCCTTCGTGGGCCGGCCGAACGTCGGCAAGTCCTCGCTCCTCAACCGACTGCTGGGCGAGGAACGAACCATCGTGAGCGAGATCCCGGGCACGACCCGCGATGCTATCGACACGGCGCTCGAGTGGAACGGGGTCGCCATCCGGCTCATCGATACGGCCGGCCTCCGAAGGCGCGGCAAGGTCGCCTCCGGGGCGGCATCGGAGCGTTACTCGGCCCTGCGATCCTTCCGCGCCATCGAGCGCGCCGACGTGGCCGTCCTGCTCATCGACGCCGCGGACGGCCTGACCGCCCAGGATGCCCACGTGGCGGGATCGGTGGTGGAGGAGGGCAAGGGCCTCGTGGTGGCGGTCAACAAGTGGGACCTGATCGAGAAGACCGATCGGACCTTCGACGAGTTCGCCAACAGGATCCGCGCGCAGGTGCCCTTCCTCGACTTCGCGCCGGTGGTCTCCATCAGCGCGCTGACCGGGCTGCGTGCTTCGAGGGTCCTGGAGCTGGCCATGGACGTCGCCGGTGAGCGCCGCAAGCGCATCCCGACGGGCGAGCTGAATCGCGTCATCGGGGAGGCCGTCTTCCGGCAGACGCCGCCACCGGTCAAGGGCCGCCGACCCAAGATCTTCTACGCCACGCAGGCGGCGGTCGGCCCGCCCACCTTCGTCGTCTTCACCTCGGACGCGGCGAGCGTCCACTTCAGCTACCGGCGGTACTTGGAGAATCGCCTGCGCGACGCCTTCGGCTTCGACGGTACGCCGCTCCGGCTCGTCTTCCGCGATCGCCGCCGTGTCGAGCTCGAGCGACGCAGCAAGCCCAGAGGTACGAAAGGCAAGGGCGGGTCGGTCAAGGCCAAGGCCGGCGCTCGCAAAGCGAAGGGCGCCGCCCGCACCGCCCGATGACGCGTCCGCGTGTGGCCGTGGTCGGGGCCGGTGCGTGGGGCACGACCCTCGCGCTGCAGCTCGCTCGGCAGGGCCCGGTCACGCTGCTCGCGCGCGACGAGGCGGCCGCCGCCTCGCTGGCCGAGGCGCACGAGAACGTCCGCCACCTGCCGGGCTTTCGTTTCCCGGTCGAGGTCGAGGTGGCTGCCGATCCGACCGCCATCACGGACGCGGACCGGCTGGTCATCATGGCCGTGCCGTCGTCGGCTATACGTGCGGAGGCCGAGCGAGTGGCGCCGCACCTCCACCACGACGGGGTCCTCTGCTCGGTGACCAAGGGCCTCGAGCGAGGCACCCTCCTGCGGATGACCGAGGTCCTGG
>JBEVDC010000200.1:0-2723 GCA_040514195.1 Candidatus Limnocylindrales bacterium
GGCATGGAAGTCGACGTACTCGTTGCCGTCGACGTCCGTGATCGTCGAGCCCTGCGCGCGGGTCATGAACAGTGGGTACGGGCTCGCTCCACGACCCTCGCCCTGTACGCCGCCGGGTGACACCAGGTTGGCCCGCTCGAAGAGCCGCTGGGACTCTGTGGTCGTCACGGGCGAGGGCGCGCCAGCGCCAGGCTCCGCCGTCGTCGCAGACCGCTCAGCCATCGGCCTTGGTCACCTCGTCCGTCCGGCGCGCGGCCGGATCCACCCCGGGCGGCATGACCACCGGCGTCCGCATGCCGCTTGAGGCGGAGGCGTACAGCGCATCGATGACCGCGTTGGCGGCCACACCGTCGACGAAGTCGGCGTGGACGGACCGTCCCTCGGCGATGGCCTTCAGGAACCCGACCCACATCGCCACCTCGAAGCCGAGCCACCCGATCCCTGTGCCGTCGGTCCCGGCGATCAACAGGTCAGACGCCCCTGGGTGGCTTGGGTTGACCATGACCCGGCGGTATCCGAACGTCGATGGATCCCCCGGCAGGCAGACCCGGAATTCGTCCGGCCGCTCGAGGTCCCAATCGGCCGAGCCCTTCGACCCATAGACCTCGACGAGCATCGAGACGCGCTTGCCGTGCATGATCCGGCTCGTCTCCAGCACGCCGTAGGCGCCGTTGGCGAAGGTGAGGAGGGCGGCCGCGGCATCCTCGACGTCCACCTCAGCCAGTTCGCCCTGAGCCTCCCCTGCCCCTTCGCCGCGATTGCCGATGGCATCCGCGCCCGGCAAGCGACGCTGGGTGATGAAGGTCGAGGTCAGACCCTGGACGCCGACGATCTCACCGACGAGGAACCGGGCGGTATCGACGAGGTGGTAGCCGGTGTCGATGGCGAGCCCGCCCCCGGCCAGGTCTCTCCGGAAGCGCCACGCCAGGGGAACGTCAGGGTCCGCCGCATAGTCGAGCAGGAACGAGGCCCGCAGGCTGCGAATCTCGCCCAGATCGCCCCGGTCGATCAGGCGGTGGATCGCCCGGAGTGCCGGGCTCCAGCGGTAGCCCGCGCCGAGCCCGTGGAAGACGCCAGCGGTCCGACACGCTGTCAGCATCTCCGCCGCCACGGCGGCCGAGACGGCGAGGGGTTTCTCGCACACGATGTGCTTGCCGGCGGCCGCAGCCGCGAGCACGACGTCGCGGTTGAGCACGGGCGGGAGACAGGCCACCACGAGATCCACGTCGGCGGCAGAGACGATGCTCCGCCAGTCGTCCTCGACACGCTCGTAGCCGAACCGCTCGGCCAGGTCCGTCGCCAGACTCCGGTTCACGTCGCTGACGGCGACCAGCCGCGGGTGGCGCCCGGGATCCGGATACAGCGCAGCGAGGGTGTGCAGCGCGATGCTGTGCGCCCGCGCCATGACGCCCGCGCCGACCATCGCGATGCGCAGGTCCGGAGATCGCGGGCGGCTCACCGGCTCATGGCTCCCTCAGCTCGTCGATCCGAACCCGCCGACCTTCGTTCGATGAGGCCGCGATCGCATCGCAGACGAGCGCCGCCTCGTAGCCATCCTCGAACGTGGCCTGCTCGGGCGAGATCGGACGCTCGTCGATGATCGCGCCCAGGAAGTCTCGCCACTCATGCACGAAGCTGTGCTCCCAGCCGATGGTGTGGCCCGGTGGCCACCAGAGGTTCATGAACGGATGGTCGGGCTGGCTGACGAGGATGTCGCGAAAGCCACCGGTGCCGTCCTCTTCGTCGGCGCTGTAGAAGACGTGGAGCCGATTGAGATCCTCCATGTCCCACCACAGCGAGCCGATGGTGCCGTTGAACTCGATGACCTGCCGGCCCTTCCAGCCCCATGCGACCCGCGAGACCTCGAGCGACCCGAGACCCCCCGCCCGCAGGTCGACGGCGGCGACGTAGGCGTCCTCGACGTCTGGCCCGAACGTGGTCAGCTTCTTCATGGTCGCCTGCACCGCATCAGCCTCGCAGCCGAGGTAGCGCATGAAGTCGACGAGGTGGATGTAGTCCGTCACGGCATGGGAGCCGTTGTGCGGGCGGAGCGGTGTGGCGCCGGCAGCATGGTCCTGGAGGTAGACGGCCCGGAAATGGAGCGCGTCGCCGAGCCGACCGCTGTCGATGATCTCGCGGGCCAGCCGCATCGCCGGCATGTAGCGGTAGTTGAAGCCGGTGACCGCGGGCACGCCCGCTCTGGCGGCCGCATCGACCAGCCGACGGGCCTCGAAGCGGTCGATCCCCAGGGGCTTCTCGCAGAAGACGGGCTTGCCGAGTGCGAGCGCCGCCTCGGTCGGCTCCACGTGAGCCGACTGGCCGAGCAGGTTGGCCACGACGTCGACGCGCGGGTCATCCACCACATCCCGCCAATCCGTCGAGAAACGCGCGACGCCCAACTCATCGGCCATCGCGCGCCCGCGCTCAGGGTCGCGCGCCGCGAGTGCCACGAGCGTCACCGGCCGGGCCAGCGGCGACATGTGCCCGATGGTGTGGAGGGCATGACCGTGAGCGCGGGTGATCCAGCCTGCGCCGAGGATGCCGATACCGATCGTGTCGGTCATGGCTCGCCGACGCCCACGGGCCGTCCCGCGTGCATCGACCGCGCGGCCGCCTCAGCGATCCGGAGCGCGGCCAGCGCATCAGCGCCGCCGACCGCGACCGGCATGTCGTCGCGGATGGAGCGGACGAAGGCGCGCAGCTCGGCCACGTAGGCGCCTTCG